>JBEVFG010000185.1:0-3993 GCA_040512415.1 Pseudolabrys sp.
CCGCCGGGGCGGCGCAAGGTGGTGCTGGCGACATCGATCGCCGAAACCTCGCTGACCATCGAGGGAGTCCGGGTTGTCATCGACAGCGGACTGTCGCGCGTGCCGCGTTACGAGCCCGATGTCGGCATAACAAGACTGGAGACCATACGGGTGTCACGTGCCGCTGCCGATCAGCGGCGCGGCCGTGCAGGGCGCGTGGAACCCGGGGTCTGCTACCGGCTCTGGGACGAGCCGCAGACCGCTTCGCTTGAGGCCTACACGCGCCCGGAAATACTGTCCGCGGACCTGTCGTCGTTCACGCTCGACCTGGCGCAGTGGGGCGCGAGCGATCCCGGCAAGCTTGCGTTTCTCGATTCTCCTCCGCGAGCCGCGCTTTCAGAGGCTAAGACGTTGCTTGCCGAGCTTGGCGCCATCGATAGTGACGGCCGCATCACCGAGGAAGGCCGCAAGCTGCGCGCGCTTCCATTGCCGCCGCGGCTCGCGCGCATGGTGGTCGATGCGGCGGCCGAAGGCGCCGGAGAATTGGCTGCCGGCATCGCCGCGGTGGTCACCGAGCGAGGCCTCGGGGGCGATGACGTCGATTTACGTCATCGGCTCGACAATTTTCGCCGCGACCGGTCGAAGCGCGCGGACGATGCGCGGGCAATGGTGAGACGGTGGGCTGAAACGGCCGGCGGCAAGGCCGCGGCCAGTGAGCATTCTCCCGGCTCGCTGCTCGCCCTGGCCTATCCCGACCGCATCGCGAAAAATCGCGGCGGCGGCAATGGCAGCTTTCTCCTTGGCAATGGCCGTGGCGGCAACGTCGATCCGGCGTCACCGCTCGCGCGCGAACCCTATTTGGCGGTTGCTGAGCTCACCGGCGCGGCAGCTGCGAGTCGCGTCGTCCTGGCAGCTGTCATCACCCTTGGCGAGATCGAAGCGCAGTTCGCAGGGCAAATCGAAGAGGACGAAGCGGTCACGTTTGAGGCAGCATCGGCATCGCTTCGCTCGCGCCGTATCAGGAAGCTTGGCGCGCTGATCTTGAGCGAACGGACGCTGCCAGTTGCGCCCGGTGCCAAGGCCGCAAAGCTGCTCGCCGAGGGAATCGCCGGCTTGGGAATGGCCAAGTTGCCGTGGAGCAAGGCGCAGCTGCAATTCCGGGATCGCGTGAATTTCCTGCGCAGGGCCGAAGGCGACGAATGGCCTGATTTGTCCGACCATGCGCTCGCGCGCAAAGCCGCGGACTGGCTTGCTCCGTTTCTCGACGGGAAAACCGCACTTTCGCATGTTGTCGCGGACGACCTCGCCGCTGCACTCGACGTCCTGATCCCATGGAATTTGCGTAAACGCCTCGATGCGGAGGCGCCCACGCACTTCACGGCGCCGTCCGGCTCGAACGTGCCGATCGACTACGAAGGGGAAGAAGGACCCAAGCTTGCCATCCGCGTGCAGGAGCTGTTCGGGCTTGCCGTGCATCCGGTCATTGCGGGGGGACGTGTGCCGTTGCTGATCGAGCTGCTGTCGCCTGCGCACCGTCCGGTTCAGGTTACGCGCGACCTGCCTGGCTTCTGGCGCGGCAGCTACAAGGATGTTCGGTCCGACCTACGGGGCCGCTATCCCAAGCATCCTTGGCCGGACGATCCGCTGACCGCGCCGGCGACGCGGCGCGCCAAACCGCGTGGTCGTTGAATATTAGATTCAATTGTCTGAAACCGGCTAACGGGCGGCTGACCATGGGCAAACGGCGGTAAGGCCCGCTTGCCCCGTTAAGCTCCCCTTGAGCCTGCTCAGGTAGTCTCGCGACCTGACTTCTGGATCCGGTCATGCGCCAGCTCATGATCTTTGCGGTTGTTTTGGTTGTGCTCGGCGGTGTCGCCGCCCGCTACGCCGATCAGGCGGTCTCGTCTCCGCCGCAGCAGACTGGTGCAGCCGGCTTACGAGCCGCGCGAACCGACGACGTCAGGACGCAGCCTGATGCTTGAAGCGGATCGTCTTGGCCACTTCCAGGTTGAGGCCAGGATCGACGGCCCAAGCGTCCACTTCATTATCGACACCGGTGCCTCGCTCGTCGTGCTGCGCGAATCGGATGCCGCGCGGGTCGGGATTCGTCCGCGGCCGAGCGACTACACGGCGACTGCGATAACGGCCAATGGAAAGATCAAGGCGGCGCGTGCCACGATCGACCGTATCGAGCTCGGCGGTATTACTGTCTTTGACGTGGCCGCGATGGTGCTTCCCGACGAGGCGCTCGCAAAAAACCTGCTCGGCGTGTCCTTCCTGTCGCGGCTCAAACGCTACGAATATGCCAATGGACGTATAGTCCTCGAGCAGTAGGGCAAGACTTCTTCACTTCCAGCTGAGGGTTATTCCGATGGAGCGCTTTGCTGCGCTGCGGCGTTAGGGTATTGGATTCTCCAACCTTGTTTGAGGACCTGATGTTTCCAACGCCGAAACCTGCGCTGACGCCGAATACCTATGCCTATGAATCCACGCCGCTCGTGAAGCCGACCGGCTTCCGCGAGTATGACGCGCGTTGGCTTCTGGAAAAAGAAATCAACCTGATGGGCGTACAGGCGCTGGGGGTCGGTCTCGGCACGCTTATTCGCGAATTGAATGTAAAGCCCGAAATCGTCACCGGTCACGATTTCCGCAGCTATTCATCGTCGGTGAAGATGGCGCTGGTTTCGGGCCTGATGGCTTCGGGCTGCAAGGTCTACGACATCGGCCTGGCGATCACGCCGATGGCCTATTTTGCGCAGTTTGAGCTCAACGTGCCGTGCGTTGCCATGGTTACGGCCTCGCACAACGACAATGGCTGGACAGGCGTGAAGATGGGCGCCAACCGGCCGCTCACCTTCGGCCCCGTCGAGATGAAGCGCCTCAAGGAAATCGTGCTTGGCGCGAAATTCGACTTCAAGACGGGTGGCAGCTACGAATTCGTCGAGAATTTTCCCGAGCGGTACATCGCCGACCTTACCCAGCGGCCCAAGCTCAAGCGAAAGCTCAAAGTCGTCGCGGCCTGCGGAAACGGCACGGCGGGAGCCTTTGCGCCACAAATCCTGCAGACCGTCGGCTGCGAAGTCGTGCCGCTCGATTGCAATCTCGATCATACATTCCCGCGGTACAATCCCAACACCGAAGACATGAAGATGCTGCACGCGATGCGCGACGCGGTGCTGGTCAACCGCGCCGATGTTGCGCTCGGTTTCGACGGCGACGGTGACCGCTGCGGCGTCGTTGACAATGAAGGCGAGGAGATCTTCGCCGACAAGGTCGGCGTGATACTCGCCCGCGACATGTCGACGATGCACCGGAACACCACTTTCGTCGTGGACGTGAAATCGACCGGCCTGTTCCTGACGGATCCGGTGCTGAAGGCGAACGGCGTGAAGGTCGACTATTGGAAGACAGGGCATTCCTACATCAAGCGGCGCGTCAACGAGCTTGGCGCAATCGCCGGGTTTGAAAAATCCGGGCACTTCTTTTTCAACAAACCGTTCGGCCGCGGCTACGATGACGGCATGATTTTCGCGCTTGCCGTCTGCGACATGCTCGATCGCAATCCAGGAAAGACCATGGCTGACCTGCGCAAGGCGTTGCCGAAGACGTGGGGCTCGCCGACCATGGCACCGCATTGCGACGACGAGAAGAAATACGCGGTTGTAGATTCCGTCGTGAAGCAGTTCGAAGCCGCCAAAGCCGACGGCACGAAAGTTGCGGGGCAGGCGATCCGTGATCTGGTCACCGTCAACGGCGTGCGCGTGACCGTCGAGGATGGCACTTGGGGCCTGGTACGAGCATCCTCCAACAAGCCGGAGCTGGTGGTCGTTGTCGAAAGCCCGGTGTCCGAGCAGCGTATGCGCGACATGTTCAAGGCGGTCGACGGCGTATTGCGCACGCATCCGGAAGTCGGCGCATATAATCAGACGATTTGAGCGTCGTTGCTGCTTTCGCCGGGGCGGACCCTCTGCGACACTGAGCCATGCGCATTGCCATCCTCGGCGCGGGTCCCGC
>JBEVFG010000186.1:0-5792 GCA_040512415.1 Pseudolabrys sp.
GGCTTTCCGTCGTGTGCGGGCGGAAACGGAAAAGCGTGCATCGCATCTGTCGGCCGAAGACCAGATCGTCCAATCGATGGCCGATGCAAGCCCGGCCAAATGGCACCGCGCACATGTAACGTGGTTCTTCGAGCAATTTCTTCTGGTGCCGCATGACGCCTCGTACAGGATCTTCGACGAACGATTTCCGTTTCTTTTTAATTCCTACTATGTCGCGGCCGGTCCGCGGCATGCGCGGCCGCAGCGGGGCCTGATCACGCGTCCAAACGGTGCGGAAGTCATTGCCTACCGCGCGCATGTCGATGCTGCGGTCGAACGGCTGATCGCGCGGGTCCCGGCCGAAGAAGCTGATCGCGTCTTCGCGATTGTCGAGATCGGACTGCACCATGAGCAGCAGCACCAGGAGTTGCTGCTCACAGATATTCTCCACGCATTTGCGCAGAATCCTACCGATCCGGTCTACGACGCCAAATGGCAGCCTCCGCACGCGACGCTGGGCCCGCGTGGTTACGTTGATGTGGCCGCGGGCGTGCATGCCATCGGCCACGATGGAGAGGGCTTCTGTTTCGACAACGAAACGCCGTTTCACGACGAGCTCATTCCGCGCGTGCGGATCGCCCGGCATCTCATTACTAACGCCGAGTGGCTCGAATTCATCTCCGCTGGCGGTTACACGACGCCGTCGCTTTGGCTCTCCGACGGCTGGACAACGGTGCAGAACGAAAACTGGCAGGCACCCGGCTATTGGCGGCAGAAGGACGGCGCCTGGCATGTCATGACGCTGGGTGGCGTCAGGCCCGTCGACCCGGCCGCTCCGGTGCAACACGTCAGCTATTACGAGGCCGACGCTTTCGCGCGCTTCGCCGGAAAGCATCTGCCGAGCGAGACGGAATGGGAGATCGCGGCGCGCCATGACATCATCGTCGATGCTTTCGGCATCGCTTGGCAATGGACGCGCAGTGCCTATCTACCCTATCCGGGCTATTGCGCTGCCGAAGGCGCGCTCGGCGAATACAACGGCAAGTTCATGGTCAGCCAGATGGTGCTTCGTGGCTCCTCGCTGGCGACGCCCGAAGGCCATGAGCGCGTGAGTTACCGAAACTTCTTCTATCCGCCGGCGCGCTGGCAGTTCAGCGGGTTGCGACTGGCCGAGTTCATCTGAAAGGCGTGAGATGGTTGCAGCAGCACTCAGAAAGCGTATTCCGCAAGATCAGGAGCAATCCGAATTTGAAGCCGACGTGCTCGACGGCTTACGCGCAACTCCGAAACATATTCCGGCCAAATATTTCTACGACGCCATCGGCTCCGAACTGTTCGAGCGCATCACGGAAGTTCCCGAGTATTATCCGACCCGCTGCGAAATGAGCACTTTGCGCCGACACTCCGCCGACATCGCGAAGCTCATACCTGCGGGCGCGGCACTCGTGGAGTTCGGCAGCGGCTCCAGCAAGAAGGCGCGCATTGTGCTTGGCGCGGCACCGAAGCTTGCCGCTTATGTGCCGGTTGATATCTGCGGTGAGATGATCGAGCGCGAGGCCGCCGAGCTGCGTGTCGATTTTCCGCAGCTCAAGGTGCTGCCTGTCATCGCGGACATATGCAAACCGTTTGAGTTGCCCCCCGAAGCCAAGGCCGCGCCGGCGCGTGTCGGCTTTTTCCCCGGTTCGACCATTGGCAATTTCGAGCCGCACGAAGCGGCCGAGTTTCTGCGCAATGCTGCAAATATTCTGGGAGAAGGCGCGACACTTATCGTCGGGGTAGACCTGATCAAGCCGGCCGAGGTGCTCAACGCCGCATACAACGACGCCGAAGGCGTGACGGAAAAATTCAATCTCAACCTGCTCGCGCGCATCAATCGCGAGCTCGGCGGGAATTTCCGGCTCGACATGTTTGAGCATCACGCCTTTTACAATCGTGAAAGACACCGCATCGAAATGCACCTCGCCAGCCTGAAACGTCAGAAGGTGCGGGTGGCCGGTGAAACGATTGATTTCCGCGCCGGCGAAACGATCCATACCGAGAACAGTTACAAATACAGCATCGAATCCCTTGGCGCTCTCGCGCGTGGCGCCGGCTGGCTACCTGCGGGCGCGTGGACCGATTCCAGCAAATATTTCTCCATCCAGGCCTTCACGCTGGGCAAGTCTTTCAAGTGACTTGCTCGCCTTCGTGCGCCTGCGCTAATCCTGCCGGAGCCCGATCCACCTGCGGTCGGGCTCATTTATTCAACTAGGGTGGAAGGCTTATGAAGATCGTCGGATTTGAAGCGAACAACGGCGTGCGCCTCGGTGTGATTGATGGCGACAATGTCGTCGATTTGCAGGCCGTAGATGCAAATGTACCGGCCGATCTCGCCGAGGTTCTGCGCCGGAGCAACGGTGACCTCTCGTCGATCGGCGCCCTTGCGAAGAACGCGCCGGCATCCGCGCACCGTTCGCTCGATGGACTGAAATACGCGCTGCCGGTCGCGCATCCGGGCAAGATCATTTGCCTTGGCCTCAACTACCTTGATCATGTGAAGGAAGGCCCGCAGCGCGACAACATCCCGAAATTTCCGTCGATTTTCTTCCGCGTGCTGACTTCAATGGTGCCCCACGGGGAGCCGATCATGCGACCGAAGGAATCGATCCAGCTCGACTACGAAGCCGAGATGGTCGCGATCATCGGCAAACGCGCCAAGCATCTGTCGATGGGCAATTCCGTCGATTGCATCGCAGGCTATTCATGCGCCAATGAGGGTTCGGTTCGCGAATTCCAACGCCACACGACGCAATGGGGCATGGGGAAGAACTTCGATCGTACCGGCGGCTTCGGCCCCTGGATGGTAACGGCGGACGAAGTGCCGCCGGGCGGCAAGGGCCTGAAGATCATGAGCCGCCTCAATGGGAAGACCATGCAGTCCGACAACACCGATAATATGATGTTCCCGCTGGCCGAGACCCTCGTCTATCTCACCAAGGGCATGACGCTGGATCCCGGCGACGTCATCCTCACGGGGACGCCGTCGGGCGTCGGCCATGCACGCAAGCCCGAACCGGTCTGGATGAAGGCCGGCGATACCTGCGAAATCGAGATCGAAAAGGTCGGTGTTTTGCGCAATCCCATCGCGGACGAGAAGTAAGGCCGTCCTTCCCGTTGACAATGCGGTGTGCGAACGCGTTCCCTAAACAACAATAATGAGCGCGCCCCAGTGGGGGAGGCGCGCCGGACATAGGGAGGACGATCGTGAAACGCACCTATATTGCAATAGCGGCGGCCTTGGCCATCACGGTGGTTGCGCAGTCTGCACGCGCACAGGATTGGCCGACGAAGCCGGTTCACATTCTGATCGGATTCGGGGCCGGCGGTGGCACCGACGTCGCCACGCGCATTCTCGCCGATGGTCTGGGCGAGGCGCTGGGCCAGCAATTCATCGTTGAAAATCGCCCCGGTGCCGGCGGCACGATTGCCGGCGGCATCGCCGCCAAGGCGCCGAAGGACGGATACAACCTCCTTGCGATCAGCATGGGCCATTCCGTTTCGGCCATCATGGTCAAGCAGGTGCCCTATGACGCCGTGAAGGATTTCGAGCCGGTCGGAATATTCACCAATTCCGCCTTCGTCGTTGTTGTGCCCAAGAACTCCCCGGCGACAGACATCAAAAGCCTTATCGAATACGTCAACAAGCAGCCCGGAAAGCTGAACTATTCGACGGTCGGGTTGGGCTCGACGCAGCATCTTATCGCCGAGCATTTGCGTCAGCGCGCGTCGATCAACGCGCAGGCGGTTTCATATCGCACGACCGGCGAGGTGGTGAGCGCGCTGCTGCGCGGCGATGCGGCATTCGCCGTCGAGCTCTACCATCCCATTCGCGGGCAGGTGGATTCCGGCGAACTGCGGATCATCGCCGTCGCCACGCCGACGCGCTGGCCGGCGATTCCGAATGTGCCGACGCTCGCCGAGGGCGGTGTAAGCGGGATTGCCTATCTCGGCTGGTACGGCCTGGTGTTTCCGGCCGGCACGCCAAAGCCGATTGTCGACAAGCTACATAAGGCGATGCAGGCCGTTCTGTCCAAGGACGCGGTCAAGAATCGCCTTGAAGGCATTGGTGCGGTTGCCAACCTGTCGTCACCTGCTGAGTTCACAAAAGTCATTGAATCCGACATCAAGATGTTCCAGGAGGTCGCAAAAACGGCCGGCCTCGAAGCGAAATAGCGAAGCAATCAACACAAGAGGAATGAGATGGCCGATCAGTTCAACGTGCTCGTCATTTGCGGATCGCTCCGCAAAGGTTCGTACAATGCCGCTTTGACGCGCGCGTTGCCTGGTCTGGCGCCGCCCGAAATAAAATTCGTGATGGCGCCACCCTTCGAGACCTTTCCGCTCTACAACGCAGACGTCCAGGACGCGTCCGGATTTCCGGGGCCTGCCCAGGACCTCGCGACTGCGATCCGCGGCGCTGATGCCGTTCTGTTCGTCACGCCGGAATACAACTGGTCGATGCCCGGCGCGCTGAAGAACGCGATCGACTGGGTCTCACGGATGAAAGAGCAGCCGTTCGAAGGCAAGCCGGTTGCCATTCAGTCCTGTTCGCAGGGTCCACTTGGCGGCGCGCGCATGCAGTATCACTGGCGCATGTCAATGACGTTCCTCAAGGCTTTCATCTTTGGCACGCCGGAAGTATTCGTCGGCAACGCGGCGACAAAATTCAACAAGGATACGCTCGAGCTGACAGACCAGGGCACGAAAGACGCCGTGAAAACGCAGCTCACGGCGTTCGCGAAGTTCATCGGCCGCGTGAAGGCGGGCGCCTAGCCCGCCGCCTGCGCGCGCTTCGGGAAGAGCTGCGGCCGCAGCTTCGGGTGGCCGGCCATGGTTTTCGGCGCGTAGGGCGTCTCCGCGCCGAGCTCTTCGGCAGCGTGCCAGGCCCAACGCGGATCCCAGATCGCCGCGCGCGCGAGGCAGATCAGGTCCGCCTTGCCGGATGCGACGATGTCCTCGGCCTGCTGGTAGCCGGCGATCAGCCCGACCGTCATGGTGGTGATGCCGCTTTCCTTCTTCACCTTCTCGGCGAAAGGCACCTGATAACCCGGCGCCAGCGGAATCTTCTGCAGCGGCGAAAGGCCGCCGGTCGAGACGTCCATGTAATCCATGCCGCGCTTCTTAAGCTCCTTGGCAAGGACAACGGTCTCTTCGGGCGTCCAGCCGCCGTCGGCCCAGTCGGTCGCCGACACGCGCATGCCGATCGGTTTCTGCTCCGGCCACACGGCACGCACGGCCTCGAACATTTCGATCGCAAAGCGCATGCGGTTTTCGAGCGAACCGCCATATTCGTCGATACGCTGGTTGGACAGCGGCGACAAAAACTGGTGCGCGAGATAGCCGTGCGCCCCATGCAACTCGATCACGTCATAGCCGATACGATCGACACGCTTGGCGGCGGCGGCGAACTCGCCGATGCAGCGCTTGATGTCCTCTTTCGTCATTGCGTGCGGCACCGGCCAGCCGGTGTCGTAAGGAATGGCTGACGGAGCTTCCGGCGTCCAGGCGTCCGGCCCTTCGAGGATCGGCTTGCCGCCGGCGGCCGGCGGCGTGGTCGGCCCCTTGCGGCCAGCGTGGGCGAGCTGCACGCCGAGCTTCGCCACCCCGTATTGCCGGCAGAAATCGTGCACGCGCTTGAGCGCGGCCTCGTTGTCGTCCGACCACATGCCGGCGCATTTCGGAGAGATGCGCCCTTGCGGATTGACGTTCGTCATCTCGCACATCACCAGGCCGGCGGCGCCGAGCGACATATTGCCGAGATGCATCAGGTGCCA
>JBEVFG010000187.1:0-5475 GCA_040512415.1 Pseudolabrys sp.
CGGCGAGCTCGTGTTCACCACGCTGACCAAGGAGGCAATGCCGATCGTGCGCTATCGCACGCGCGACCTGTCGCGCCTGCTGCCCGGCACCGCGCGCTCAATGCGCCGGATGGAGAAGGTTGCAGGCCGTTCCGACGACATGATGATCGTGCGCGGTGTGAACGTGTTTCCGAGCCAGATCGAGGAAATCATCCTCAAAGACGAACGCCTCGCGCCTCACTTTGTCATCGAGTTGCGGCGCGCCGAACGTCTCGACGAAATGACCGTCGTTGTCGAATCGCGTCTCGATGCGGAAGGTGTCTATGCCGAGTGCGACCGTGATCTCGCGCATCACATCAAGGCTACGGTCGGCGTGACCGCGGCGGTTCGCACCGTCAAGCCAGGCACGATCGAACGTTCGCTCGGCAAGGCCAAGCGCGTTATCGATTTGCGTCCGAAAGGCTGACCGTCAGCGCGGTGCTTCGACGAGTTCGATTCTGGCGCCGGCCAGCTTTTTGTGCACGTGGACCATGAAGGCCATCGCAAAGACGGGCGTGGCCAAGTTGACGATCGGGATCGACACGAAAGCAGCAACCACCATGCCAGCCAGGAACACGTAAGCCGCATTGGCTTTGCGCATGGACTTCGCTTCGTGTGGCGGGCGGAATCGCATTGCGGCAAGCTCGAAATATTCGCGTCCGAGAAGATAGGCGTTTGCAAGAAACAGGATGATGATGCCGAGCCCGGCCAGCAGGACGAACGGCAGCGCGAAGAGATAGACAAGGATCGCAAGCGCGGCGATCTTTATGCCTTCGATGAGAGCCAGAAAAAACGGCAAGGGCCGGCCGGGCGGATGCGCCGGATAGTATTCCCGCTCGACGGCTTCGGCGACTTCATCGACGAAAAAGCTCCCTACGAAGGCAGTGACCGCCGGCATCAGGAATAGCGCGCCGGTAATGATGCCTAGCGCCGCGATCGCCGACAGCACCCAGGCAAGCGCAGCCCAGGCTGAGTGCGGCGCCATTCCGGACGCTTGCTCGGCCCAATTTGCACCGGCGTCCGCCAAGGCGGCCAACAGCCGCTGCATGAGGATGCCGATGATGACAATGACAATAAGCGCCAGGCCCACCGCCTTGAGCAGCACGCGCCGCAGGGCAGGCGTGAACATCTGCGAAAGCGCTTTGATGAATGCGTCAATCATCGCGGCACAGGTAATTCCGGCCGCAACGTTCGGCAAGCCCGTCGTCTAGGATACCGGCGAAAGCGTGTCGTCTTCGGCCGGCACGAGGAGGACATTCTCGGCCGCCGGCTGATCTGCCCAGGAGATGGTCTTGTAGTCAAAGCCGTGCACGAGGGTGGGTTTCACGACCTCGAAATAAGGAGAGATGTCGAAGTCGCGCGGCGCGTAAAGGGATGAGTGGCGGATTTCGAGGATTTCCTGACGCGCCGCTTCGCTCTCGAGCCGCGTGATCTTCGGCAGGATTGGGTAGCGCACGGTGTCAAATGCCTGCGCAATCAGCGCCGAGCAGATGATGCGGGTCGGATGGCCGGAGCCGAGCGCAATCATCCGGCGACGCCAACGCTGCGGCACCGGTAACGGAAACGGAAACAGGTAACGCATCAGATCGATGATGTTTTTGAGATCGTAGTCGAAGCCGATGCGTTCCGACGCATAGGCGCAGACCCTGGCACGGTCATCTTCGTTGAGCTGCGTCGGCCGGCAGATGCGGGTATGGAAGCGGGCATATTTTGAGAGCGGTGCCGCCACCACACCCTGACCGATATTCGCCTCGACTAGCACCAGCGGCTCACCGTCGGCGGTCACGCGATCTCCGATCGGCCCGACATAGAGTGCGGCGTGCGACCAGGTCGACTGCGTCAGATATTTGATCACGCCGGAAATATGATTGTTGCCTTCGACCAGCAACACATCACCAGGCCGCAAGGTTGCCCGCAACGCGCCGGGATCAGACGGCGTGAACGGCTCGTAACCTTGTACCGGCTTTTCCAGATAGTGCGCCAGAAAGCGCCCCACCCCATCGACCACCCAACTCATGACCGGCCCTCGGCGCCGGTTCTTGGCGCTCAAGACGTTCCCCTTCCGCGGGACGCGCGTCTCCCAAAAATCTAGTGAGGACTCATTGCAATTTAGTTCACCGGTCTGTTTGGTGCGGCAGGCTGTCGGTGTTACCGATTGTTAGCCATAAAGTTTGCTGCACAATACTGGTCGGGCTTGGCCTGCAACCCTTTGGATACCATGTCGGCTTCACCCAAGGCCCTCATCGCATGGTCGAGCGGCAAAGACAGCGCGTGGTCGCTGCGTGAGACGCGCGTCACCGGTGATTTCGAAATTGTCGGCGCCTTGACCACGGTGACCGATACGTTTCACCGAGTCAGCATGCACGGGGTGCGTGAAGAACTGCTGCGCGCGCAACTCGATGCCGCCGGTCTACACCCGATTATCATTCATATTCCGTATCCGTGCCCGAATGACATCTACGAGCGCAAAATGGCAGAGGCCATCGCTGCCGCGCGAGCATCCGGGGTGACGCACATGGTTTTCGGCGACTTGTTTCTGGAGGATGTACGGGCCTACCGCGAACGCCAGCTTTCCGGTACCGGGATCGTGCCGGTTTTTCCGCTATGGGGCCGGCTGACGCGCGCGCTCGCCGATGACATGATCGATGCCGGCACCGAGGCGCATATTTGCACCGTTGATTTGAAAAAATTGCCGGCATCATTCGCCGGCCGCCGATTTGATCGCGTGCTGCTTGAGGCGCTGCCTGCCGGTATCGACCCATGTGGCGAGAACGGCGAATTTCACTCGTTCGTCTCAGGCGGCCCGATGCTGTCGCGCAAAGTCGCGGTCAAAACCGGCGAAACCGTCGAACGTGACGGATTTGCTTATACGGATCTGCTACCGGCCTAACCGCGCAATACGCCGCCGGTTCGCTTGGTCACTTCGGTAACGATCTTGCCGCCAAGCGTCTCAATCTCGGCGTCCGTCATCGTTTTCTCGCGCGGCTGAATAGTCACCGCGATCGCTATCGATTTCTTGCCGGGATCGATGCCTCTGCCTTCGTACACATCGAAGATAACGACGTTGGTCACAAGCTTCTTGTCCACGTTCTGCGCTGCGCGCACGATGTCGGCGGCTTTGACCGAATTGTCGACGACGAAAGCAAAATCGCGCTCGACCGGCTGGAAAGGCGACACATCAAGCAGAGGCTTTGCCCGCGTCGGGCGCGCTTTGGGTTCGGGGATTTTTTCGAGAATCACTTCGAAGGCGACCAACGGGCCTTCGGCCTTCAGGCCGGCAATCGCACGCGGATGCAATTCACCGAAGTGTCCCAGGACATTCTGCGGGCCAATCTGGAGGGTGCCGCTGCGTCCGGGGTGAAACCAGGCCGGACCGCCAGGCACGACTTGCAAAGCCTGCATCGGGGCTCCGGAAGCGGCCAGCATGGCAAAAGCGTCGGCTTTTACGTCGAAAACATCGACCAAAACATCGACGGGTCCGGACTTGTCCGACCAGTGGCGGCCGCTTCCCGACGGCTTGGCAAGGCCGCGGCGCAGCCCGCTGGCGGCCGTGAGTTGGTCGGCAGGCTTATCGCTTTTGAAGATCTGGCCAACTTCGAACACTGCGGTGTCGGGGAACCCGCGGTCGGCATTGCGTTGCGCTGCCATGATCAAGCCGGGAATGAGACTCGGCCGCATGTCGGACAACTCGGCGGCGATCGGATTAGCAAGCGCAAGCTCCGGTGCGCCGCCACCAAACAGCTCAGCTTCTTGCTTCGATACGAACGACCAGGTCACGGCTTCAAGTAATCCGCGCGCCGCAAGCGCTCGCTTTGCTTTGCGCGTGCGATTCTGAATCGCAGTGAGAACGGGCTTGCGGGCCTGCTCTCGCCCGAAACGAATCGATGGCACACGGTCCACGCCAACAATACGCACGAGCTCCTCGACGATATCGGCACGGCCGTGAACGTCTGGCCGCCAGGATGGCACGGCGACTTTCACACGCTCGCCTTGACCGGCGGTGAAAAAGCCGAGTTTTTCCAAGACACGCCGCAGGTCCGCAAGCGGCAATTTCAGCCCGGTGAGCCGCGCTAGTTCGCTGAGCGGAAAATCGATGATCTTTTCCTTCGGCGTCGGATTGCCGGCGACAATGATTTCCGACGCTTCGCCGCCGCAGAGGTCGAGCACCATCTGGGTGGCGAGCTCGAGGCCGGGCAGCATGAAGGCAGGATCCACACCACGCTCGAAACGATAGCGCGCATCGGAGTTGATGCCGAGCTTGCGGCCGGTCTGTGCGATATTGAGCTCGTCCCAAAGCGCCGATTCGACAAGAACGTTTGTGGTCGTCTCCGAGCAACCAGTTGCCTCGCCGCCCATGATGCCGGAGAGCGATTCGACACTTTTTTCGTCGGCAATCACACAAACTGCCTCGTCGAGCGTGTAGGCCTTGCCGTCGAGCGCCAACAGCTTCTCTCCGGTTCTTGCACGCCGCACCGTCAGATTGCCATGCACCTTGTCGGCATCGAACACGTGCAACGGCCGGCCGCGGTCGAAGGTGATAAAATTGGTGATGTCGACAAGCGCGTTGATTGGACGCAGCCCGATTGCGGTCAGTCGCTTCTGCAGCCAGTCGGGCGAAGGACCGTTCTTGACGCCGCGCACCAGGCGCAACCCGAAGGCCGGGCACAACGACGGTGTCTTGCCGAAGTCGAGCGTGATTTTCACTGGGCAAGGGAAGGAGCCCTTTACCGGTTTTGGAATCTTGTCTTTATATGTGCCGATCGAAGTTGCGCCGAGGTCGCGCGCAATACCTGAAACGCCCGTACAGTCCGGGCGGTTGGGCGTGAGATTGATTTCGATAACCGGTTCGCTTGCGCCGGCCCATTCAACGTAGGATTTGCCGATCGGCGCATCCGCCGGCAGGTCAATGATCCCTTCATGGTCGTCGGAGATCATCAACTCGGCGGCCGAGCACAGCATGCCGCGGCTTTCGACGCCGCGGATCGTACCGACCGTCAATGTGATGTTCTTTCCCGGGATAAAGGTTCCTGGCGCCGAGAAGACACCTTTCATGCCCGTGCGTGCATTGGGCGCCCCGCACACGACCTGGGTCGGCTTGCCGTCACCGATATCGACCAAGCAGACCTTGAGACGGTCCGCATTGGGATGTTTCTCGGCCGAGATAACGGACGCAATCACGAACGGCTTGAGCAGGTCCGCCTTATCCTCGACGTTCTCGACATCAAGGCCGATCATCGTAAGCTTGTCGACAATCTCGGCCAGCGACGCGTCGGTTTCGAGATGCTCCTTCAGCCAGGGTAACGTGAACTTCATGCCGCCTTCTCCGACGTCCAGAAATAGACAAGCGGCAGCACCGCGAAGACCACCATGGTGAACAGGATCGCGGCACGAATGCAAAGACTGTAAAGCTCGGTGCGGATGATTAGTTCGCGATGAATGACATCCTGAACATGATCG
>JBEVFG010000188.1:0-4241 GCA_040512415.1 Pseudolabrys sp.
TGAGATTATCGGCAAACGAGGGCCACCTTGGCCGGAAAGCCCTCCATGACGTAACAGGTGGTAGGCGCAATCCTCAGAAATCATTTAGAAAATGAGCTAATTCCTCCGCCACCCACGGTTCGTTCACCAACAATTTCGTCATTGAAATCACCACAGCCGAATGTCGGCGCCGCCCTTAATATCGAGAGGTTTCCAGTCCTGGGTCGAGAGTCCCATCGCAGTGGCGACGTGTTCGATGCTGGACGTGATTTATGCCGCTGGCCTCGCCCGAAGATGCCGCGCAGTTATGCCCCTTAGGGCAATACCAGCAGCCATCAATCCCGAACTAAGTTCAGGTTTGGGCCGCCGGTTACGGCGGCGACCCCTGATTTTTCAGGCTCCGCGCAATCGTAGGAGGTTGAAGATGAGATCCGACCGCCCATCCAACATCGGTTTGCCCACAATCTGTTCCATGATTGCCACGGCCGCGGTCGCGACCCTGACCTCGGCAAATGGCGCTTTCGCGCAAGAGACGGCAAAAGAATTGCTCGCGATTCAAGTGCGCTCTCAGGGGCAGGTTTGCGACAACCCGATCAGCGCAACAAGGGATAAAAAACAGTCGGCCCCGGACGTGTCGGTTTGGGTTCTTCGATGCGAGAACAACTTGTACAGAGTTCGGTTGGCACCCGACATGGCCGCACGCATACAGCGCCTTAAATAATCGGTCGGAATGATTTAGCGGCAGCTCGGACCGAGCTTCCGCCTGTGGCGGCCCTTGCAGTGGACCATCATTCGTCACAAATGTGCGGCAATCTCATCGATTCACTGCTGAGACCGACGTCATGAAACTCCCTGGCCCGGAGCACCCGATTTCCATCACCCGTAATGGCAAGCGCGTGCGGGTCACGTTCGCCGGCCGCACCATTGCCGACACCGAGGCTGCACTGACGTTGATAGAGGCGAGCTACAAGCCAGCGCTGTATGTTCCGCGCGCGGACACGGACATGAGCCTGCTCGCGCCTACCGATCATCACACCCATTGCCCGTACAAAGGCGACGCCAGCTATTTCACGGTCACGGTCGATGGCCGCAGCGCCGAAAATGCCGTGTGGTCCTACGAGCAGCCTTACCCCGCAATGTCAGAGATCAAGGAATATCTCGCGTTCTATCCGGATCGCGTGGACAAGATTGAGGAAACCTGACGCGTTGCGTCAGTGCAAGCGCGGGCCTTTGAGGAATTTCGCGCGATCGGACGAATTCACCCGCACGTCGAAGGTCACACCTTCGCGGTAAAGCGTGAGCGGTACCTCCACGCCGGCATGGCCCAGCGACCAAACTTTTCGATAGAACGCGGCAAGCGTCGAAACGCGCTCGCCCTGCACAGCCACCACGACGTCGCCGGTCTTGATCTCGGCGCGCGCGGCCGGGCCTTTGGGGGCTATTCCCACCACAACGATCTTGTCCTCGATCTCGGTCGAGTAGAGTCCGAGCCACGGCCGCATGGGTCGATTTACCCGGCCGAACTTGCGCAGGTCCTCGAGCACCGGCGCAAGCAGATCGATCGGAACGACCATGTTGAGATGTTCGTTTTTGCCGTTGCGCGCACGCTCGAGCTGCAGCGAACCGATGCCGATCAGTTTGCCTTCACTGGAAATCAGCGCCGTACCGCCCCAGTTGGGATGCGCCGGGTAGGTAAAGATCGCTTCCTCGAGCACGTATTCCCAGTAGCCGGCAAACTCCTGCTTTGCAGCGATGCGCCCGGCAAGCGAGCGCGTGCGGCCACCGGCGCCGCCGACGACGATACGCTCGCCGATGTCGGCCCTGCTCGATGAACCAATCTCGAGCGACGGCAGGTCGATCTTGCCGAGCGCCTGCACCAGACCGAACCCTGTCTCCTGGTCGAAGCCGAGCGCGTGCCCCTGCACGACCCGTCCATCGCCGAGATGCAGCCAGACTGTTTCAGCCTCGGTGATCAGATAGCCGATGGTAAGAACGAGGCCGACGTCGACCAGCACGCCGTTGCCGGCGCGCTCGACGCCGAGTGTGTCGGCCGTGAACGCATCAGGCGGAACAATTGAGTGCAGGCCGACCACCGAAGACAGCGTACGCTCGAGATCGTAGGAATAGTCCTCTGCGCGCGGCTGCACCGACTGCGGCACTTTCCATTCGATCAGCGAGGCCATTGCTACGCTCCTCGGGTCTGCCTCTTATCATACGCCGGATCATGCCGGCGAAAAGACCGCCCTCACATGTTAGTGTGACCCGTCAGACTCATGATCCCGCTCTCCATCCTCGACCTCTCGCCCGTCTCGGCCGGCTCCACCGCCGCGCAGGCTCTGCATAATTCGCTCGATCTTGCGCGGCTCGCCGATGATCTCGGATTCACCCGATACTGGGTGGCCGAACACCACAACTTGCCGGCGATTGCGAGCTCTGCACCAGACATCATGATTGGCCAGATCGCGGCTGTGACCAAACGTATGCGCGTCGGGTCCGGCGGCGTGATGTTACCCAATCACGCGCCGCTGATGGTGGCCGAGCGCTTCAAGGTGCTTGAGGCTCTCTATCCCGGGCGCATCGACCTCGGCCTTGGCCGCGCCCCGGGCACTGATCCCGCGACGTCCTACGCGCTGCGGCGGCGCCAGGGAATTAGCGAGGAAGACGACTTTCTCGAGCGTTTCAATGAGCTGATGCTGTTTGAGACGCGCGGCTTTCCAGCCGGCCATCCGTTTCACAATGTGCGCGCAATGCCGTCCGACGTGGCGTTGCCGCCGATATATCTTCTCGGCTCGTCGGACTACAGTGCGCAACTCGCAGGACACATCGGCGCGGCGTTTTCATTCGCGCATCATTTTGCCAATTTTGACGCGGTCGAAGCGATGCAGCTTTATCGCGACAACTTCAAGCCTTCGGGCTCGCACGAAAAGCCCTTTGCGATTTTGGCAACGCACGTGGTCTGCGCAGACACCGACGAAGAGGCCGAGCGACTTGCCGCAACCGTCGATCTTAATTTCGTGCGCCGCGCCAAGGGCGAATACCAGCCGTTGGCTTCACCCGAAGATGCCGCGCGCTATGAATACACGCCGGTCGACAAGGCGCGCATCGCGCAAAACCGTGCGCGCCTTTCGGTCGGCTCGCCCGACACGGTGAAGGCGCGGCTGCTGCCGCTGATCGAGGCCACCAAAGCCGACGAGCTAATGGTGACCACGATGATCTTCGATCATGCGGCGCGGAAACGCTCGTATGAGCTGCTGGCGAAGGCATTCAAATAAAGGTAAAACCGCCACGGTTTTTGGTTCGACAAAAATTACGGGAGGCAACGTTGGGTAAGCAGTTCACTTTGACCACGACCGACAAGCACTCGCTCGGCGCCTACCGCGCCGATCCCGCGGGCACGCCCAAAGGCGGAATGGTGGTGGTGCAGGAAATTTTCGGAGTCAATCATCACATCCGCGCGGTCTGCGACCGGCTTGCGGCGCTCGGTTACGTCGCGGTTGCGCCCGCAGTGTTCGACCGCTTCGTGCGCAATTTCGAAAGCGGTTACACTCCCGATGAGATCGCGCATGCGCGCAGCTACCTCGGCAATCTCAACTGGGATCACATGATGGCCGATGTCGCAGCCGCCCAGGGCGATCTCAAAGGCACAGGGCCGCTTGGTGTCGTCGGCTTCTGCATGGGCGGCACCGCGGCATTTCTTGCTGCCTGCCGCATTCCGGGGTTTTCAGCTGCGGTTTCCTTCTACGGTGGCATGATCGGCGAATTTGCCGACGAGAAGCCAAAGTGCCCGATGCAGATGCATTTCGGCGAAAAGGACGACGGCATCCCGATGGATGTGGTCGAGTCCATCAAGAAGAAGCAGCCGCAAGCCGAGACCTACACCTATCCGGATGCACCGCACGGCTTTTATTGCGACGAGCGCGCGAGCTACCGCAAAGAGGCCGGCGACCTCGCCTGGAAGCGCACACAGGAATTCCTGTCAAAGCATATGAAGAAATAGCGCGCGCCAGGAGCAGTCAAGCCGTCGCGCCTTGCGTCAGTTTTGCTCCGGTCCCGATCGGACAGGCGACCCCGGTTCCGCCCAGCCCGCAATAGCCAAACGGGTTCTTGGCGAGATACTGCTGATGATAGTCCTCGGCAAAATAGAACTCCGGCGCATTGATGATCTCGCTGGTGATGGCGCCATAACGCTTTTTCTTCAACTCCAGCTCGTACATGGCCTTTGAGGCTTCGGCCGCTTTTTTCTGCGCGGGCGTAAAAGTGTA
>JBEVFG010000189.1:0-2618 GCA_040512415.1 Pseudolabrys sp.
AGCAGCAGCAGACCGTGCAGCGCACGCAATCGCTGCAACCGGTTCAAGGACAATGCACCAGGATCTTGCTGGCGAATTGCGCGCCCCAGGCCATCGTCGTGTTCTTCTCATCGGCCGGTATCTGGCTCAGCGCTTTGCCCTCGGCGAAGGTCATTTCACGTGGTAACACCACGTCGAGCTTGCATTTCGGTGCGCCGGCAAGTTGCACCGGCTTGTCCTTGGCGAACGCGAAATCGACGAAAATAGAAGGATCGTAGATGTCGACTTTCAGCTCTTTGGCTTTCACCGGTGTCTTAAACGGCAGCAGGAAATTGAGCGTCAGCACCTGGTCCTTGTAATCGAGCCAGTAACCTGGCGCGGGATCGGCGAGCTCCGCCTTTTTGCCGTCGGCCGTGGCGAAGGTGAAGTAGCCGAACTCCTTCAACGACTCGACGTTGACCTTGGCAAGCGGTGCGAGTTCTTCGCGTGTGAATTTGCCCTTCTCCTTGCTTTCCAGGCCTTGCGTCGCAAAAGTGGAAAACATGTCGTCGAACGACCAGGCGTGGCGAATCCCGGTGATGCTGCCATCGGACGCGTAGACAAGCTCAGTTTGCATCGTCACCCAGACGTGAGGGTGCGCCTGGGCAAGACTGCCGGCGGCCAGAATGAGCAGTGCAACAAAAAGAATGCGAAGCAGCGCGTTCATGCGTGTGCACGATAGCACGGACTGCGGCGCAAAGGTGGCGTGTAACGTTGTTACCAATAGCTTTAGCGTAAACGGGGGGATCAGACGCCCGCCGCACCGCCGTCGGCGCGTGGGTCATGACCGCCTTCCAAGGTGCCGTTGGCGTGCAGTACCACTGCTCCCGCGTGACCCATCGTGTCCGAATAGGCCTCGTCGAGAACGGCCACGTCGTGACCCGCCGATAAGAGACGATCCACAAGGTTTCCGTCGAAACGCGACTCCATCCGCAAATTGGTGTGGGTTGAACCCCAGGTCCGCCCCAGCAACCAACGCGGCGCATCGAGCGCCTTGTCGAGCGGCTGCCCGAATGCGACATGACGCGTGAACATGGCCGCTTGGCTCTGCGGCTGGCCGTCGCCCCCCATCGTGCCATAGGCAATGATCCGCTTGTCCCTGAGAAGGGCGATCGCGGGATTAAGCGTGTGGAATGGACGGCGGCCGGGCGCCAGCACGTTCAAAGCCTTTTGATCGAGCGAGAAGCTCGCGCCGCGGTTTTGCATGACGATGCCGGTGGCCGGCAGCACGCAGCCGGAGCCGAACTCCCAATAAAGGGATTGGATGTACGAGACGACGAGACCGCTCGAATCCGCCGCACCCAACCAGATTGTGTCGCCGTCGCCGTGAGGCGCGGGCCAGCGCGCCGCCTTGCGCGGATCGATCTTCGCTGCCTCGGCATCGAGGAATGCCGGCAAAAAATACTGGCCGAGATCCACCGTGATTTTTTCCGGATCCGTGACGACCCCATCGCGCACGCGGAACGCGCGCTTGGTTGCTTCGACGATGCCATGAACATGTTCGAAGCTTTCGGCCCGGGTGACGCGAAGACGCTCGAACAGCGCAAGGACGATCAGTGATGCCAATCCTTGCGTCGGGGGCGGAGAATTGTAGAGCGTGCCCGCCTGCGTCGGAACGCTGAGCGGCTCATCGACTATTGCGCGATAGTTTTCCATGTCAGCGCGCGTGACTGGACTGCCGATGCGATCGAGATCGGCGGCGATCTCGCGCCCAATGTCGCCCCGGTAAAAATCGTCAAGCCCGGCATGGGTGAGCTGCTCAAGCGTCGCGGCAAACGCTGTCTGCTTCAATCGCGCGCCCACCTCGGGCACTTTTCCATCGAGCAGAAATGCCGTCTTGAAGCCGGCGGCCTTGTCCATTTCCGGGAGTTTTTCGGCCGTCAGCCGCGCCTGGCTGCGTGTGACAACATATCCGCCGCTCGCATGCTTGATGGCGGGCGCAAGCAGCAAATCGAGGGGCAGCTTGCCGCCGTGCACTTTGGCGGCGTCTGCCGCGAGCATCCACGCGGCGACCGCGCCCGGCACCGTGAGCGCGGCAAGCGGCCCGCGCGCCGGAATTTCATCGCAACCGGAATCGCGATAGAACCGTGGTGTCGCCTTGGCGCCTGCCCGCCCGGCGCCCATCAGCGCCCGGACGCGGCCGGACGGCTCCCGGACCAGCCAGAAACCGTCGCCACCAATGTGGTTCATGTGCGGATAGACCGCCGCGATGGAAGCGGCCATTGCGAGCATCGCCTCGATGGCATTGCCGCCTTCGGCGAGGATCGCGCGCCCGTCCTCGACGGTGGCCGCATGCGGCGCGGCCACAACGCCGCGGCGATGGCCCGCACTGTGCAAGGTCATTTAACCCCCCGGAACGTTCAAGGCACCGTGACCTCGACAAGACCACGTTTTTTCAGAAGGGCATCGACGGTCGGTAGCCCGCCGCGGAAAGCCTTATAGGCATCCGCAGGATCACGCCGGTTTCCTGCACTGTAAACATAGTCGCGCAGACGCTTGGCCGTCGCCGGATCGAATGCATTGCCGGCTTCCTCGAATGCCGCAAAAGCGTCGGCATCGAGGACCTCCGACCACATGTACGAATAGTAGCCGGCGGCGTA
>JBEVFG010000190.1:0-5213 GCA_040512415.1 Pseudolabrys sp.
CCGGTCGGCGCGCGCAATCCGGCAATCCTGTATGGTCTCGGCAACCTTCTGGAAAATGCCGTCGACTTTGCCAACGATCGCGTTTTGGTGGACGCACGCTGGACCGACGATGCCGTGGAAGTGACCATAAGTGACGACGGCCCCGGATTTGCGCCGGAAATCATGGGCCGGATTGGGGAACCTTACGTCACCAGCCGCCGCGGGCACCCGCACGACGCCGGCGACGAGCCGGCGGGTCTCGGACTCGGCTTCTTCATCGCCAAAACGCTGTTGGAACGCGCGGGGGCAACCCTTTCGCTTGAAAACCGGCCCGCGCCCGATCGCGGCGCAACCGTCCGACTCCATTGGAGTCGCAGCGATTTCGAGCGGCCGTTAACGTTCGCAGCGGCCTGAGATCTCCACTCCGATCACTAATTTTTGCGGTGTGATTGAACGGCCCCGCGCGGTACAATACGCCTAAAGGTAGATTGTCGAGGTGACGTCGTGGACGCCGTGATCAGTGAGACCGCTAACCCGGCGGCCAAGATTAAAATCCCTGGTGAGCGATCGCTGCTGATCGTCGAGGACGATCAGTCGTTTTCACAACGTTTGGCCAAGGCACTGGAGCAACGCGGCTTCATCGTTACGACCGCGGATTCGGTCGCCGACGGCCTGCTGCAGGTCGAGAAGGCCGCGCCGGCCTACGCCGTGGTCGACATGCGGCTCGATGACGGCAACGGTCTTGACGTAATTTCCGCGCTCAAGAATCGCCGGCCTGACGCGCGCGCCATCATTCTCACCGGCTACGGGAATATCGCCACCGCAGTGAATGCCGTTAAACTCGGCGCGGTGGACTATCTCGCGAAACCCGCCGATGCCGACGACGTCGTGGCCGCGCTGCTGGCGCAGGACAATGCCAAGATCGAACCACCGGAAAATCCGATGTCGGCCGATCGCGTGCGCTGGGAGCATATCCAACGGATCTATGAGTTGTGCGGCCGCAATGTTTCGGAAACGGCACGACGGCTCAACATGCACCGGCGTACCTTGCAGCGTATTCTGGCCAAGCGCGCGCCGCGCTGATCCTCAGCCCACGTCCCCATAAGGCCCGGTCGGGTCCGCCAGCGATTGCAGCCGCAGTGCCGCGGCGCGCGCAAACAGCAACATCATCGATTTGCGTGTCGCAGCCGCAAGCTTGTGGACGGGCGCCTCGCATCTGAATTCGGCACCGAAAGCGTCAGCCACGATGAGGCCGGTGTCGGGCGGGAAGATCTCGCACGGCACCTCGACCGTGGTGGCGAAGAACAGCCGGTCGCAATGGGCGCGATAATCCTGCCATTTCTGGTCGGTGCGGAAGTCCGCGATCGAGGATTTGATCTCGACAATCCAGATTTCGCCGCTCGGATCGAGTGCCGCCAGATCGGCGCGGCGCCCGGACGGCAGCGGCAACTCGCTGACCACGCAGCGCCCGTACGCGTGCAGGAGCCGCGCCGTGCCGCGCGCAACGGCCAACGCCGTTTCTGACTGGCGTCCGTCGACCGGCAGTTCAAGGGGCACAGCCACAGTCAGCGCCATCGAGATACCTTGCGCATTTGCTTGCGTTCGATTTTCATGGCCAAGACATAGCGCTGTTCCCACCCGGCGCAAAGTCGAGCTTTTATTCGCCACGAGAGAAATACCAAAGAATTGCCCAGAGATATTGTCATGACCGTCGATTACGAAGTCGAATATAACAACCGCGCCCGCGTCCCCGAGCATCCGGAAATTTTTGCGCGCTGGCAGCGCGAGGGCGCGGCCTATCGTGCCGCGGCCCATAACGCCAAACTTGGGATTTCCTATGGCCCGTCGTCGCGACGAACGATCGATCTTTTCCCCGCCAAGGACGACGACAAGGCGCCGCTTGCCATGTTCATCCACGGCGGCTGGTGGCGCTCGCTCGAACCCGCGTCGTTCTCGCAGATGGCGGCGGGCCCCAACGGGCGCGGCGTGAGTGTTGCGGTGGTCGGTTACGATCTTTGCCCGATGGTGTCGATCGCCGGCATCATAGAGCAGATGCGCGCGGCCTGCCTGACGCTGTGGCGGAGGCGGCGCCAGCGTATTCTCGTCTACGGCCATTCCGCAGGCGGCCATCTTGCCGCCTGCATGGCGGCGACCGACTGGAAGATCTTTGGCTCCGACGCACCGGCCGATCTGGTTCCCGCGGCATACGCAATATCCGGAGTCTTCGACCTGGCGCCACTGACCCGCATTTCAATCAACGAAGACCTGAGACTGGACGATGCGGAGGCGCGCGGCGTATCGCCGCTCTTCTGGCGCGTTCCCGTGAGCCGCAGTCTCGACGCCGTCGTCGGCGCGCTCGAATCGAGCGAGTTCCTGCGCCAGAGCAAAACGGTTGCAGAAGCCTGGCAGCAGGGTATGGCACTGACGCGCTACGAGGAGGTCGCTGGGGCCAATCATTTTACGGTCATCGACCCACTCGCCAATCCAGGCACCCCAATGACCGCGCGCGTCGCGGCACTTGCGTACAGCGTGAAATCAATCGCCCTCTAAAACCAGTAACGCCGCGCGAGTGCTGCGGTCAGCACCACACCCACAGCGACGATCAGAAAACGCACGACATTGCGCGGAATGACGCGCGCAGCATAGGCACCGATCAATCCGCCCCCGATAGTACCCGTAGCAAGCGCCAGAGTCTGCGGCCACAGGATCGCGTCGTGCGTCGCAAAAACCAGGGTGGCGGCCAGGCCGTTGAGGCTTGAGATGAAATTTTTCACGACGTTCGCCGCGCGATAATCGCCACCGGTCGCGAGCGAGAACACACCCAGCATCAGGATGCCTACTCCCGCGCCGAAATAACCGCCGTAAAACGACACCGGCAGCACGACTTTCAGGCTGGCAAGATTGAATGTGATATCGTGACCGCGGCCCTCGGCTCGCGCGCGCAGCCAGCGCGTAATGCGTTCCGCGCCCGCGAACAGCAACGTCGCGAACCCGATCAACAGCGGCACGATTTGCGCGAACAAACGTTCCGGTGTCAGTAACAACAGCGCGGCTCCCGCGCCCGCCCCGATGACCGATGCGACGATCAGGCCGATGAATGCGCGGTTGAATGGCGGCAGCTGGGAGCGATCGGAAAGCGCGGCGAGCATCGTCGCCGGCATCACCGAAGCAAGATTTGAAACGGCCGCGAGCTGGGGCGACACGCCTGTTGCGATCAGCGCCGGATAGATCACCACCGCGGCACCACCGACTATGGCTGCGATGATCCCGGCAACGACACCCGTGCCGGCCAGGAACGCAGTGGTCAGAAGATCCATGCGTCCTAGAAAAACGCCTGGATGCCCGTCTGCGCACGGCCGAGAATCAGCGCGTGGATGTCGTGCGTGCCCTCGTAGGTGTTCACCGTCTCCAGGTTCGAGAGCACCCGCATCACGTGATATTCCTCGGAAATGCCATTGCCGCCATGCATGTCGCGGGCGAGTCGCGCGATATCGAGCGCCTTGCCGCAATTGTTGCGCTTCATCAAGGAGATCGACGGCGGCGCCGCCTTGCCAGCATCCAGCATGCGACCGAGCCGCAGTGCGCCTTGCACGCCGAGCGCGATCTCGGTCTGCATGTCGGCCAACTTCTTCTGCACCAGCTGGTTGGCGGCAAGCGGGCGCCCGAATTGCTTGCGTTCGAGGACGTACTGGCGCGCGCGATGCCAGCAGAATTCCGCGGCACCCATGGCGCCCCATGAAATGCCGTAGCGCGCATTGTTGAGGCAGCCGAACGGACCGGCGAGCCCTTTCACGTTGGGAAGCAGACTGTCGTCCGGCACCATACAATCTTCCAGCACGATCTCGCCGGTGATCGACGCGCGCAGCGACAGCTTGCCCTCGATCTTCGGCGTCGAAAACCCTTTGGCGCCGCGCTCGACCAGAAAACCGCGGATGACATTGTCGAGCTTCGCCCACACCACCGCGACATGGGCAACGGGCGCGTTCGAGATCCAAGTTTTTGCGCCGTTGAGCTTGTAGCCGCCGGACACTTTTTCCGCACGTGTGACCATTGAGCCCGGGTCAGAACCATGATCGGGTTCGGTCAGGCCGAAGCAGCCGATGATCTCGCCTGTCGCAAGCTTGGGCAGAAATTTGCGGCGCTGCGCTTCGGTCCCGTAGGCATAGATCGGGTACATCACCAGTGACGACTGCACCGACATCGACGAGCGGTAGCCGGAATCCACACGCTCCAGTTCGCGCGTAATCAGGCCGTAGGAAACATAACCAAGCCCCGCGCCGCCATACTCTTCCGGAATGGTCGGGCCGAGCAGGCCGAGCTTGCCCATCTCCGGCAACAGGTTGGGATCGTATTTTTCGTCGCGGAATGCTTCGACGACACGCGGCATCAGGTAGCTCTGTGCGAAGCCACGCGTGCTGTTGCGCACCATGCGCTCCTCTTCGGTCAGCTCGCTTTCCAGATCGAGCGGATCTTCCCATACGAATGCCGTGTCCTTGAGCATTGCGGGTATCCCGCCGCGCTTCTCCGCCGCTTGCGACATGAGGCCTCCTCGAAATTCTTTGGCTGCATTATAGACCGGCACGGTGGTGCGTAGCCAACGCCGATGTGCGGCCACCTGGGGGGTTCACATTCCGGTAAGCGTCATCGCCACTATTCGTTGTCGAGAGCCCGCCAGCGCCAGGCAGAAAGTCTGAATCAGTCGACGGACTAGCCCTGCCGCCACCATACCGCCCCAAGACGCCCTAGATGACGCTTGTCCGGCTCGCTTGACCTTCCTCGTTCGCAACAGGCACAAGGTCAGCCGAACTGTTTAGTTCGGACAGTTTTCTTGCTGTCTCCACGATCATATCCATTCGCCGCTGAAGTTTGCTTTTGAGGTCCGGAATATTCACTTTGTCGGTGACGCGATAGGCATTGCCGACGCGCTCCACGTAACCGTGTTTCACCATTTCCTGCAGGCGCCGCACAACGATTACGCGTGGTAATTTCAGAGCATGCGCTATTCTGCCCGCGCTCACAGGCGAGCACATCACCGTGCGTAGAAACACATAGATGCCAATTGTTCGGAAGGTTGAGCTATCGTTGTGGGCGGCAAACGCCGCACCGTAATCGTCGGTCATTCTTCGGATAAGGCCAAGATAAAGGCGGCACATGAGCATCCGCTCTCGCGCCAATTCGATGCGGGGCGGCGGTCGATGGTCCTGCACCAACACAAAGTCCGGCTCATGAACCAC
>JBEVFG010000191.1:0-3325 GCA_040512415.1 Pseudolabrys sp.
CGCGAGACGCATTCGCCGGCATCTTCCGACGACGGGAAACCCACGAGCAGCGCGCGCGCCGTTTCCGGCCTCTTCAGGATGCGCACCGTCACTTCCGTCACCACGCCGAGCAACCCTTCCGAGCCGGTGATCAAGCCAAGAAGATCGTATCCCGGCGCGTCGAGATGCTTGCCGCCGATGTTCAGCACTTCCCCGGTTATGAGCACGATCTCGCATCCGAGCAGGTTGTTTGTCGTCATGCCGTATTTGAGGCAATGCACGCCGCCGGAATTTTCGGCCACGTTGCCGCCGATCGTGCAGGCGATCTGCGAGGACGGATCCGGCGCGTAGTAAAAGCCGGCATCCGCGACGGCGTTGGTGACGGCAAGATTGGTGACGCCCGGCTCGACGACGGCGACGCGATTGTCGAAGTCGATTTCGCGGATCCGGTTGAACTTGGCCATGCCGAGTAGCACACCGTCGCCAAGCGGAAGCGCGCCACCAGACAGTGACGTGCCGGCGCCGCGCGGGACCACCTTGATGCCCTCGTCGTGACAATACCGAAGCACTTCGGCGACTTGCTGGGTGGTCTCCGGCAGCACGACGACCATGGGCAGCTGCCGGTAGGCGGTTAGCCCGTCGGTTTCATAGGGCCTCATCTCGCGCTCGCCCGCGATGACCCCCTCGCCCGGAACGATGCTGCGCAGGGCCGCCACGATGCGGTCGCGGCGCCCCAGGATCTCGGCATCGAGTTCGGGCATACGCACCGACATTTGATGCAACTCCGTTATGTCCAAACAACGATATCAGCCATTTGACGGCTTACACATAGGGCTGGCAAAACCCAATGGAAACCGGTAGCGGCACGGGCGTTTCCTCGTGGGGCGGCTGCCAACCTCACAACGGGAGCAAGAGAAATGAAGTCGATATTTGCGGCGGCCATGCTCGTGACCGCGATGATTCAGGTTGCGCACGCACAGGATGTGGCCGCAGGCGAGCAGTCGTTCAAGAAGTGCCTGCCGTGCCACGCGGTCGGCGAAGGCGCAAAGAATAAAGTCGGGCCCGAGCTCAATGGCCTCGACGGGCGCCATTCCGGCAGCGCGCCCGACTACAGCTACACCGACTCCAACAAGAATTCCGGCATCACCTGGAATGAGGCAGCTTTTAAGGACTACATCAAGGATCCGCGCGCCAAGATCCCGAACACCAAGATGATCTTTCCCGGCATCAAGAATGAAAAGGAAGCTGGCGACCTTTGGGCCTACCTCAAGCAATTCGACGCCGGCGGCAAGAAGAAATAGGCTCGGGACGCCGATGACCGCTGTTTGACCTTCGTCAATATGGGCCGAAGGTTGCTTGGTATGATGGCGAGATCAGGAGATTTTGCGTCATGATCAAAGATATTGTCGTCAACTTGGGCCTTGGAACCAGCGACCCCGCCGGCGATTACGCCGTCTCAATCGCCGAAGCCTTCGGGGCGCATTTGCTTGGTGTCGCGGTTTCCTATGAACCCGTCATTCCGGGCAACGTGATGGGCGGAGTTCCTCCGGAGCTGATCGAAAGTCAGCGCGTTGAATCAAATAAGAAGGCGCGGGCCACGATCGCCCGTTTCGAGCAGGCGGCCAAACGCGCCGGGATTTCGATGGAGACCCGCGTCCTCAATACGAGTGTTTCCGGCGCTGCCGACGAGATTGGGCGCATCGGAAGACGCTTCGATCTCGTCGTTGTCGGGCAGCCGCAACGTAAAAATTCCTTGCCGGATGAAGTGGTCGACGAAGGTGTGCTGTTCGAATCTGGCCGGCCAGTGATCTTCGTGCCTTACATCCAGAAAGGCGGCATGAAAGCAGACCGCATCATGGTGTGCTGGGACGGCAGCCGGACCGCCAGCCGCGCGGTTGCCGATGCCATGCCATTCCTGAAAAAGGCGAAACAGGTCGAGATCGTGATCATTTCGAACAAACCAGCCAAGGACACCGAGGTGCCCGGCGCCGATCTCGGCCAGCACCTTGCGCGGCACGGACTTAAGGTCGACATCAAGCGCATCACCTCGCCCGACACCGACGTGCCCTCAACAATCCTGTCCCACGCCGCCGACTCCTCTGCCGACATGATCGTAATGGGCGGCTATGGCCATTCACGCCTGCGCGAATTCGTGCTCGGCGGCGCCACGCGCGGGCTGCTTCAGTCAATGACGGTGCCGGTGCTGATGTCGCATTGAAGTCGGCCCAGCCGCTTCCGCGTACGCGCACGGATGTGGAGATGGTCTTTGCTCGAACGACACGTCACGTTGCGCGATGGAGAAAAAGTCTTCATCCGGCCGCTCAAACCGGACGATGCCCGGCTTTATCCCGATTACCTCGCCGGCGTAACCCCTGAGGACCTGCGCCTACGCTTCTTTGCGCCAATGCGCCAAGTGCGACCGGGGTTGATCGACAAACTCATCCACTATGACCCGCAGCACGCGATGGCTTTTGTCGCCATCTCGGAGGAGAGCGGCAAATTGCTGGGTGTGGTCCGTTTGCACGATGATGCCGGCGGAGATGGAAGTGAATTCGCTATCTTGCTGCGGTCGAACCTTAAAGGGCACGGGCTCGGCTGGCTTTTGATGAAGCACATGATTGTCTATGCGCGAAAAAAAGGCCTCGAAACCGTGCACGGACAGGTACTGGCCGAAAATTCAACCATGCTAACGATGTGCGGCGAGCTCGGGTTTCACATTGTCGACGACCGGAATGAGCGCGGCATCAAGATTGTCACGCTGCCGCTGCACGAATTGCCCGCGCTCGCAGACTGCTGAGGTTTACGGCAGGTTACATTGGGCGACGAGCCCACGTGCCCCAGCGTCCGCCGGCGCGAATTCGTGCTCGGCGGCGTTACGCGCGGGCCGCTTGAGTCAATGACGGTGCCGGTGCTGATGTCGCACTAGGGTTTTGCGGCAGCGGGCACTGGGCGACGAGCCCTCTGGCACGAGCGTCAACCACACCAAGCGCGCGTAACGAGAGCAGCGTGATGGTCTGCACGGCCTCGCGCGCATTGCTGCCGGGCGACGCCAGGGGGCCAATCAACCCCTCAAGCAGTGCACCAACGATGGCGGGCGCGGCCGCACGCGCGTCCTGATCTGGCAAATGCTGGCCGGTGATTGCGACATTGATCCGCCATGCCAATTCGCTTGCGATCGCGCGGCGGAATTCCACACGCAGCGTATCAATATTCGCGTCGACCGGCTCCGCCAGCACGGCCCAGGTCAACCGCCGGTCGTTCAGGGCACGCGCCGCGAACGTGGCGATGCAGGCGGCAAGCGCCGAAAGCGGGCCCGGCGCCGCATCGGCAGCCTCCCGCATAGCTG
>JBEVFG010000192.1:0-7549 GCA_040512415.1 Pseudolabrys sp.
CTGTCAGCCGTGGGTCGTCCGGCTCGACGTTCGCGAATTGACCGGTGTCGGCGAAGCTGGCGCTGTTCGCGTTGTCGGCCTGCTTCTCTTTGGCCGTCGCTGCCGGAAAATCCTCCAACGAGCACGTCGCGCCGTTGAACTCGATCAACCGCGTAGGACAGGCGACGCGACCGGCCTTTAGCTTCGCCCGGCTTGGGATGTTCACCGTTCCCGGCAGGCGAAGAATGCGGTCGATATTCTGCGTTCCCGCGACGGAACCGAGGCGCTCCATCTGGGCCTTCATGCGCGCTTCGATGTCGCCGACGACCTGCGCCCATTCCGGCGCTGCCGGATCGGGCAGCACTATCGGATCGGCGAGCTTCCACAATGCTTGGAGGCCGTTGCCGCTGTCGACCATCGCGGTGAATGCTGGCTTGCCGTCCTTGAGGGCGGCGAGGTAGCGGGCCTTTGCCGCCTCCGGCGTTTCGCCGTCCCTGGGATCGAGATCGGCGAGCAGGTATTCTATCTTGGCGATGTCCTTCTTCGCCGCCTTGCTCGACATCTCGTCGCGCGTCGGATTGACGGAATAGTAGATGTTGCGATTGCCGTCGTGCCTGCGGACGAAAGCTCGCACCGCATCGGCGTCGCGCGCCGTTATCGTCTCGGTCGCTCCGTCAGGAATGATCGCGGTCAAGGCCCACGGACCTTCTGGCCGCAATTGCTTTAGGAAGTCTATCGCCGCTTGATCGTCTGCCATCATGGGCGAGGCCGATTCATTTCGGAACGTGAGTAGAACGAAGTCCCCCAGTTTTCCCCCAGTTGAGTGGGGGAATTCAGGTTTCGTTCAGGGTTGAGCAGTGGGGGAAAGGGGAGAGGTCGGTGCAACAAGTGTAGATGTTGCAGGAGATTTCTGGTGCTGCCGGTGTGGATTGAACACACGACCTCCCCCTTACCAAGGGGGTGCTCTACCACTGAGCTACGGCAGCGAGAGTGCGCACAACTGCAACAGATGCGGCGTAAAACGCGGCGGAAACTGCCACACGGTTCCCGGTGACGCAAGGCGATGGCGGCAATGTTGCAACGTCTCGTGACAGGCCGATAATGCCGCCGCGATGGAAAATGAAAAATCCAGCAAAGACAAGAAACCTGACAGCCGCAGTCAGCGCCTGGCCGCCGAACTGCGTGAAAATCTGCGCCGGCGTAAGGCGCAGGAACGCGGCCGGAAGGCGCCCGCTGCCGGTGAAGGCACCAAGCGGCCCGGCTTACCGCCTCGCGGCGGTTAAATCGTTCAAATAGGGGTTTTTCGGCACCGGACTTTCGCCGTAATTGCCCGGCGAAGGTGTTAGCCTGCGTCGGGAAGGCTTGCACCCAGGTGGTGGCGGTTCCTACATCGGATCTGCGAGCGTTCTGAAGGCTAGCGGGGGCGACATGGATCGGATCCGGATCGTTGGTGGCCAGCGTCTGAACGGAGCTATCCCGATCTCGGGCGCCAAGAATGCAACGCTCCCGTTGATGATCGCCAGCCTCCTCACCGAGGACACGTTGATCCTCGAGAATGTTCCCCGGCTCGCCGACGTCATCCAGCTTCAGCGCATTCTCGGCAATCATGGCGTCGACGTTATGATCGCCGGCAAGCGGCAGGGTGACGATCCCAATCAGGGCCGAACCATCCATATTTCCGCAAAGCACATCGTGGACACGACCGCGCCCTACGAGCTCGTCTCGAAAATGCGCGCGAGCTTCTGGGTCGTGGCGCCGCTGCTTGCGCGCATGGGCGAAGCCAAAGTTTCGATGCCGGGCGGTTGCGCGATCGGCACGCGGCCCGTCGATCTGCTGATCATGGCGCTCGAGAAGCTCGGCGCTGAAATCGAGATCGAGGGCGGCTACGTCATTGCGCGCGCAAAAAAGGGTTTGCGCGGCGGCGAGTTCGCCTTTCCGAAGGTGACCGTCGGCGGCACGCATACCGCGTTGATGGCGGCATCACTCGCCAACGGCACCACGGTGATCGACAACGCCGCGCGCGAGCCGGAAATCGTGGATGTCGCCGACTGCCTGAACAAAATGGGCGCGAAGGTTTTGGGCGCGGGCACCTCACAGATCGTAATCGAGGGCGTCCCAACGTTGCACGGCGCGCGCCATGCGGTGCGGCCCGACCGGATCGAGACCGGCACCTACGCGATGGCCGTGGCCATGACCGGCGGCGACGTCCTGCTTCAGAATGCGCGCCCCGAGCTGCTGCAGTCGGCGCTCGACGTCCTTGCGCAGACCGGCACCAGCGTGACGCCGACCAACGAGGGCATCCGCATCGCCTGCAACGGGGGAGCGCTCGAGCCTGTCGAAGTGACCACCGCGCCGTTTCCCGGATTTCCAACCGACTTGCAGGCGCAGTTGATGGCCCTGATGACCCGCGCCAGCGGCACGTCACATATCACCGAGACCATTTTCGAGAACAGGTTTATGCACGTGCAGGAACTGGCGCGGCTCGGGGCGCAAATCCAGCTCGACGGCGATACCGCTACGATCGAAGGCGTCGAGCGATTGAAGGGCGCCCCGGTGATGGCGACCGATTTGCGTGCGTCGGTGTCTCTTGTCATCGCTGCTCTTGCCGCCGAAGGCGAGACCATGGTCAACCGCGTCTATCATCTCGACCGCGGCTTCGAGCGACTCGAGGAAAAGCTCGTGCGTTGCGGCGCGGCGATCGAACGCATCAGCGCCTAGACGAAATCATTTTGCTCGGTCACGATCCGCCCGCAATCGGGAGGGGATGGCCGTGGTTGACATCAAGGTAATGAGTGCGGGCGCCGTGAAGACGATGGTCACGGCCCTTGGCGCCGAGTTCGAGCGCGAGAGTGGCAACAAACTCAATCTGAATTTCGGCACCGCGGGCTCGCTGCGCGAGCGGATCAAGAACGGCGAGGTTTCGGACCTCGTGGTCCTTTCGGAATCCGCAATCGCAGAACTGGCAAAACTCGGCCTTGTCGTGCCGGGAAGCAGCGCCGATCTCGGCCGCACGGTCACCGGGGTCATTGTGCGCGAGGGCACTCCCGAGCCCGACATTTCAACGCCCGATGCATTCAAGCAGGCCCTATTGGAAGCGCGCTCGGTTGCCTATACGGATCCGAAGGCCGGCGGCTCCGGCGGCATCATGTTCTCTGCGCTGCTGCAAAAGCTTGGGATCGCCGACGAGGTCAATAAGAAGGCGGTGCTCGGAAAGGGCGGCCACGACGTGGCGGTCTTGATTGCCGAAGGTCGCGCCGAGCTTGGAACCACCTTTATCAGCGAAGTCCTGCCGGTGCGCGGCGCCAAGGTAGTCGGCCCATTACCCGGCCACCTGCATACCGCCAATACCTACACGGCGGCGATCCACACAAGCGCTGCCTCACGCGCAGGGGCCGAAGCCCTGCTGCGCAAGCTTACCGACCCCGCGACGCGCGGCCGCTATACGGCGGCCGGGCTCGAGCCGGCATTCTAATTGCCAGCCATCTTGCGCGGCGAAAAAGGCCTGCCTAATTACCGGCGAGAGGGAAGGCGAACGCCATGGACCAGCTGAAATTCGTGGTCCTCGACGAAGAGGATCTTGAGGTTGCCTCCACCCACCTGCAGGACGCTGTGGTCAGGGTTTCGGACATCCTGTGGCGGCCGCAGGAGAAGCGTGTCGTTGTCGCCCTAAACCGCTTCGACTGGGAAGGGGTGCAAGGCGACAATCCCGAATTCCGGCGGCGGCGAGCTGCCTTGCGGTTCGAGCGCGTCTTGGCGTGCAAATGCCGCCAAGTCGATCCCGCGCACAAAGATGACGTTCTCAATCTTCTGGCGGTGGAATTCAGCGAGACTGAGGCGCCGTCCGGTGTCGTCCTCCTAGAGTTCTCAGGCGGCGCTACGGTGCGGCTGGAAGTCGAATGCCTCGAGGCCGAATTGGCGGACCTTGGGTCGAGCTGGACGACGGGTCATTGCCCCGCCCACGCTGACGTCGGTGACGGGGCCGCCAAGTCAAAACGGTCCTGATTAAGCATTTTTCGGTGGCGCCGAGGGTTGACGCCAGCACGCGCATCACCCATTGACCTTGTCGACCGGGCCGCCCCGGCAGGATCAGGTCATGCCCCTTCGTCTGGACAGCCAAAACGCGGATTTCGCGGACCGCTTTCGGAGTCTGCTTGCGCTCAAGCGTGAGGCCGCACAGGACGTCGAGCAGGCGGTTCGCGACATCATTGCGGATGTTGTGGCGCGCGGCGACCGTGCGCTGTTCGAGCTGACCGCTAAATTTGATCGTGTCGATCTTGCGAAGACCAGATTGCGCGTGGCAGCCGCGGAGATCGACGCTGCTGAAAAATCTTGCGACGGAAATGCGATTGCCGCACTCAAGATGGCGCGCGACAGGATTGAGGCCTATCACTGGCGGCAGAAGCCCAGTGACGATCGCTTTACCGACTCGCTGGGAGTCGAAATGGGCGCGAAATGGACCGCCATCGAAGCGGTGGGCCTTTACGTGCCCGGAGGCACGGCCGCTTATCCGTCGTCGGTCTTGATGAATGCAGTGCCGGCGAAGGTTGCTGGCGTTTCGCGCTTGGCGATGGTCGTTCCGGCGCCCGACGGCAAGCTCAACCCGCTGGTGCTTGCCGCCGCGCGCCTTGCCGGCGTCGATGAGATTTATCGCGTCGGCGGTGCGCAGGCGGTTGCCGCGTTGGCCTATGGGACCGACAGCATTGCGCCGGTCGCCAAGATCGTCGGGCCTGGAAATGCCTATGTTGCGGCCGCCAAGCGGCTGGTGTTCGGTAAGGTCGGTATCGACTTGGTCGCCGGCCCGTCCGAGGTTTTGGTCCTGGCCGACAAGACGGCCAACGCCGACTGGATTGCCGCCGATCTGCTCGCGCAGGCCGAGCATGATGCCAGCGCGCAGTCAATCCTGATCACCGACGATGCCGGTCTCGCCGACCGCGTCGAAAAGGCCGTCCAATCGCAGCTCAAGACGCTGCCGCGGGCGAAAGTCGCCGGCGCGTCATGGAGCGATTTCGGCGCGCTCATCGTCGTGCGCAAGCTCGACGATGCAATCGCGCTGGTCGATCAGCTTGCGCCGGAGCACCTCGAAATTCTCGCCGACGATCCCGAGCGCCTGGTGAAACGAATCCGCAATGCGGGCGCGATCTTCATCGGGGCACATACGCCGGAGGCGATCGGCGACTACGTTGCGGGTTCCAACCATGTGCTGCCGACCGCGCGCTCGGCGAGATTTTCGTCCGGCCTAGGCGTGCTCGATTTCATGAAGCGCACGTCCTTGCTTAAATGCGGGCCGGAGCAATTGCGCGCGCTTGGCCCGGCGGCGATCGCACTCGGCGAGGCGGAGGGCTTGAGCGCCCACGCCCGCTCGGTGTCGATACGCCTCAACCAAAAATGAGCGCGGCAAAATCAGCGCCGGCAGGAGCGAAGCGGCGCCTCGCCGCCGTGGTTCTCGACGAGGAATCGATCGGCCGTTCCAATCCCGACGTCGAGCACGAGCGCCAGGTCGCGATCTATGACCTGCTCGAGCAGAACTCTTTCGCGCCCGTCGGGCACGAGAGTGGCCCCTACACGCTGCATCTGAGCATTAACGGCAATCGCCTGGCGTTCGACATCCGGCAGGAAGACGGAACGCCGGTGGTCGCGCATCTGTTTTCGCTGACGCCGCTGCGCCGGATCGTCAAGGACTACTACATGATCTGCGACAGTTACTATCAGGCGATCCGGACGGCGACGCCCGATAAGATCGAGGCGATCGACATGGGCCGCCGCGCGATCCACAACGACGGCTCACGCATCCTGGTGGAGCGGCTCAAGGGCAAGGTGACGGTGGACATCGATACGGCGCGCCGGTTGTTCACGCTGATCTGCGTGCTGCACTGGAAGGGCTAGCAAACGGATGGCCGCGCCCGAGCGCCCGTCGCGTCCTCACGCGGTGCTGTTTGCCTGCGGCATGAATTCCGTGCGCTCGCCGATGGCGGCGGCCTTGATGCGGCAGATGCTCGGCACGAACGTCTATGTCGGTTCGGCCGGCGTGCAGAAGGGTGAGCTCGATCCTTTTGCGATCGCGGCGATGGAGGAGGTCGGCATCGACATTTCCCGGCATAAGCCGATCACGTTCGAGGAATTGGACGACCTGGAAGGCCTCAACTTCGACCTGATCGTGACGCTCTCGCCGCCCGCCCATCACCGGGCGCTGGAATTGACCCGCACGGTTCCAGCCGAGGTGGAATATTGGCCGACGGCCGACCCGACCGGGACCGAGGGCAGCCGCGAGCAGCGGCTCAATACCTACCGCGAGGTGCGCGACCAGCTTACGGCGCGCATCCGCGAGCGTTTCGGACGGCCAGGCGGTGGGAATGAATGACTGCCGCGTGCCGCTCGGTTGTGAATAGGGGCGTATTCCGTTAGGTTCCGCGCCCTTGTAACTTTCCTCCAACGCATCCATTGGCGCTTCGGGCAGATGATAGGCCGTCCCAAATTCGTGCTTGCTTCCGGCTCGCCGCGCCGTCTTGCGCTCATTAATCAGGCCGGGATCGAGCCGGATGCGCTCAAGCCCACGGATCTCGATGAAACGCCGCACCGCGGTGAGATTCCGCGTGCCTACGCCACGCGCCTTGCGCACGCCAAGGCGTCGGCTGCCCTTGAAAACGTGAAGCTCGACGATGCCTTGCGCGGCGCCTACGTGCTGGCCGCGGACACCGTAGTCGCAGTCGGCCGGCGCATCCTGCCGAAAGCGGAGCTTCTTGATGAGGCGGCGCAGTGCCTGCGCCTTCTCTCCGGCCGCAATCATCGCGTCTACACGGCGATCTGTCTCGTGACGCCGAAGGAGGCCTTTCGCCAGCGCCTGGTGGAAACGCGCGTGCGCTTCAAGCGCCTGACGGAAGAAGACATAGAAGCCTACCTTGCGTCGGGCGAATGGCGCGGGAAGGCGGGTGGCTACGCCGCGCAGGGGATCGCGGGATCCTTCATGGTGAAGATCGTCGGCTCCTACACCAACGTCGTCGGCCTGCCGCTCTACGAGGTCATGACTTTGCTGGGCGGTGAGGGCTATCCGGTGCGCTTCGGCTGGCTGAACCCGGTCTGAAGGACTACATGAGTTTTGTTCGATAACCGGAAATTTTGTTCCGTCATGAACGAGATTGACCGCAAAACATCCGCCGTGCGGTCCTGCCCGATCTGCGGCAAGCCGGTCGAGCCGGCTTTCAAGCCATTCTGCTCCAAGCGCTGCGCGGACATTGATCTCAACCGCTGGCTTTCCGGTGTCTACGCGGTCCCTGCCAAGGACGAGGAAGACGAAGACGGCGAGCGCCCGGCCGAAGGCGAGGCGGGCGATCGATGAGTGCGCAAGCCGGGCAGTGGCCTGATCAGTTGTTCGAGACGATCAAGCGCGGTGGCGTGCGCCAGGTCGGCTACGTGCCCGACGCGGGCCATGCGCGGTTGATCGATCGCTGCCGCGCCGATACGGATATCCACGATGTTGTTCTGACGACGGAAGAAGAGGGGATTGCCCTCGCTGCGGGCGCCTGGCTCGGCGGGCAGCGCGCCGCGCTGCTGATGCAATCGAGCGGCCTCGGCA
>JBEVFG010000193.1:0-7032 GCA_040512415.1 Pseudolabrys sp.
ATGTAGACATGCGGCGAGACCTGCCGCAGCCATTCAGTCTTGACGATAGGGTCCGGCGGCGTTTGCGCGGCCAAAGGCTGCGCCAATACCAGTAACGCGGCAACAGCAGCGATGGACCACAACACACGCATGAAGGTTCGTTACCCCTGCAAGGACCGCGACACGCGCTCGACGATCCGGTCCGGCGTCGGCAGCACGGCGTCTTCCAGAATATCGGCTGCCGGCAGAGGAATATGAGGCGTCGTGATGCGGACCGGCGGGCCATCCAGATCGTAGAAAGCCTCGTCGGCCGCGATCGAAACGATCTCGGCGCCCCACCCGCAGAGCCGCGGATTTTCCTCGACGGTAAAGAGCCGATGCGTCTTCGCGACCGAGCCGAGGATGGTCTGCGTGTCGAGCGGCACGAGCGATCGCACATCGACAACCTCGCAGTCGATGCCGTGTTCCGCCTTGAGCTTCTCGGCGGCCTCAAGCGCACGCGGCACCATCAATGCCAAAGCGCAGATGGTGGCATCCTTGCCACTGCGAAGAATCTTGGCGGTGCCGAGACTGTCGACAATCTCGCCATCCGGAACTTCGCCCTTGGTGGGGTAGAGCGATTTGTGCTCGAGGAAGATCACGGGGTCGGGATCGCGAACCGAAGCCGCCAGCAGGCCGATGACATCGCGCGGGCTGGAAGGTGCGACGACCTTCAGGCCGGGGATCATCATGCACCAGTTCTCGACGCTCTGGCTGTGCTGCGCGCCGAAGCGCGATCCGGCGCCGTTGCCGGTGCGCACGACCAGCGGGCACTTGAGCTGGCCATTCGACATATAGCGGCTTTTCGGAAACTCGTTGGCGATGTAATCGAAACAGACGGCAAAGAAATCCGAGAACATGATCTCCGCGATCGGCTTCAGACCCGTCATCGCGGCGCCCATCGCGGCACCGAGGATCGCCTGTTCGGAAATCGGCGTGTCGCGCACGCGCAACGGGCCGAACTGCTCGTAAAGGCCCACGGTCGCCTTGAACACGCCACCGGCCTTGGCCACGTCTTCGCCGAGAAACACGACGTCTGGATCGCGATGCATCTCCTGGGCGATGCCGCGAATGACGGCGTCGCGGTACGTCAGTTCCGCCATGCCCAGCCTCCATCGGCATAGACATCGGTGAAGATGATATCGAGCGGCGGCGGCGGCGCGGCCTTGCAGGCCTCGGTCGCGTCGTCGACCATCTTGCGCACCTCCGCGTCGATCTCGCCGATCGTCTTCTCGGAGACGCCGAATTGCAGCAGCCGCTCGCGATAAATCTTGATCGGATCGCGCTGCTTCCAGTGGTCGAGCTCGCCTTCCGGTCGATACTTTGCCGGGTCAGCACGGGAGTGCCCGCTGTGCCGATAAGTCAGGCATTCGATCAGCGACGGCCCCTCGCCGGCACGCGCCTTGTCGAAAGCGGCCTGCGCCGTGCGATAGACGACGTCGGCGTCGTTGCCGTCGATGACGATGCGCTCGAGTCCATAAGCAGAAGCGCGGTCGGCTGCCGGTTGCGGCACGGCCGTCACGTCGCCGATCGGCGTGTATTCCATGTAGAGATTGTTCTCGCAGACGAAGATGACCGGCAGTTTCCACACGGCCGCGAAATTGAGCGCCTCGTGAAACGCGCCGATATTCGTCGTGCCGTCGCCAAAGAAACAGACCGATACGTCCTTCGCGCCTTTATATTGTGCGCGCCATGCCGCGCCGCAGGCGATCGGAAGATGTGCGCCGATGATGGCGTAGGAGCCCATTACGCCGTGCTCGGCCGACGTGAGATGCATCGACCCACCCTTGCCGCGCATCAGGCCGTTGTCGCGCTGCATCAGCTCGCCCAACACTTTTTCCACGCTCACGCCGCGCGCCAGGGTGTGGGCATGGCCGCGATAGGTGCAGAATGAGAGATCGCCTTTTTTCATGGCGACCGCAAAACCCGCCGCCACAGCTTCCTGCCCAAGTGAAAGATGGCTTGTTCCCTTGACCAGGTTCTGCAGGAACAAGTCATAGGCGCGCTGCTCGGCTTCGCGGATCACGACCTGGGTCCGGTACAACTCGAGCCTTTTTTGCTCGCCAATATCGTCGTTCAGTCCGGAGCCGGCCTTGGCCTGCGCACGGTCCTTTGCTGTGGCCATAACTGATCCTTCGCTGGAAAAGCTTGTGTAGCGGGCAGAACTTAGCGCCCCCTGCAATGATTAGGCAACCGGTGCGGATGGCTCCGTCTTGCCGCGCACTGTTTCGCGGTGGAGCAGGTAGAGGCCCGACGCAATCACGATCGAACCGCCCACGATGGTCCAGTAGTGAGGCACATCGCCGAACACAAGGAAGCCCAGCGCGGTTGTCCAGATCATCTGCGTGTAGATAAAGGGCGCCAGCGTGGACGCGGGCGCCAACCGATGACCGCGGATGAGGAGATAGTGCCCGCCGCTGCCGAGCGCACCGATAAGTACCATCAGCGCCACCACCAAAGCGCTTTGTGGCGGGCTCCACACGAACGGAATAACCGGCAGCATCGCGACCGCGCCGACCAGGTTCGAATAAAAAAGCGTCGTTTCACTGGAGTCGCTGCGCGCCAGTATGCGTGTCGAGATCGCATAAAGCGCGTAACAGATGGCACTGCCGAACGACAGTAGCGCAGCCGGGTGAAGCCCGCTAAAACCCGGGCGCGCCACCAGAAGCACGCCAAAGAAACCGACGCTGATTGCGGTCCACCGCCGCCAGCCGACCCATTCGCCAAGCAACGGAACGCACAGCAAGGCAACCAGGAACGGAGTCGAAAACAAAATTGCCAGAGCTTCATCGAGTTGAAGATAACGCAGCGCGAAGAAATTCAACCCGGTGGACAAAAGCAGCAGAGCCGAACGGCCGACCTGCATGAAGGGCCGCGTCGTCGTTAGCAATTTTGGTCTGGTTATGGGATTTAGAAAAATCAGCGCCAGCAGGAAAGCGCCGAAATAGCGTGCCCACACGATCTGCAGCGGGTCCATGTACCGCAGCAGATATTTTCCAGTGGCGTCCAGGCATGCAAAGGTCGCAACCGCCCCGCACATCAAGGCAATGCCGATCAGGCGCTGGCGGCGCTGGTGAGAAGGATCGTTCAATAGGTTGCCCGGCCGCCCGAAATGTCGAAGACCGCGCCGGTCGTGAACGAGCAGTCGCTCGAGGCACAAAATGCGGCAAGGCTCGCAATCTCTTCAACCGTCACGAAGCGACCGCGTGGAATCTTCGAAAGCATGAAGTCGATGTGCTCCTGTGTCATCTGGTCGAAAATTGCGGTCTTTGCCGCAGCCGGCGTGATGCAGTTGACCGAAATATCGTGCGAGGCGAGTTCCTTGCCGAGCGATTTGGTCAATGCGATGAGCCCTGCCTTCGACGCGGAATAGGCCGGCGCGTTCGGGTTGCCTTCCTTGCCGGCGATGGACGCAATATTGACGATGCGGCCGTAGTTCTGGGCGATCATCAAAGGAGCCAGCGCACGGCAGCAGTGAAAGGGCCCGTCGAGGTTGACCGAAAGCACGGCCCGCCAGGCATCGAGCGGATAGTCCCAGGTTTTCACATTGGGGCCGGCGATCCCGGCATTGTTCACGAGGATGTCGATGCGCTTGAGAGCCTTGACGGTCTCGTCGCGCGCGCGCTCCACGTCGGAATAATTGGTGACATCGACCGCAAATGGCGTGATGCGGCCGCGGTTCTGAAGCGTGGCGGCCGTCTTCTTGGCTAGATCGATGTCACGATCCCAGATCGCGATCGCCGCACCGGAGTCCAGAAACCGTTCCACGATCGCGCGTCCGATGCCTTGCGCGCCGCCGGTGACAATCGCGTTGCGTCCGTCGAGATCAATCTTGTTTGTCATTGCCGCCTCCAGCGTAAAAACTAGCGAACGCGGCCGCCGATGGCGAGCGTTCAAAATGCGGGGGTGCATTGCCGTCCAAGGCCGGCGCGCGATCTTGTCGACAGCACCTTATTCGTGTACTTATGGCGATGCGGGGCACGCGACGGTCGCCCCGTCTTCCCAAGGCCTGCGAGCCCAAGCACCGTCTCCTTCGTTCACGGAGGGGACTCATGATTTTGTCGTGCTAGGTTTCGAAGAGCAGAATTCCGGGGAACACGCGCCTCCCCGTCAGATGACCTCCATCCAAGCGCTGCGATTTTGGCTTTGGGAGCGACTCCTATGGATGGATGGCATTTGGCTCTTTTTCTCGCCGCAACCTATTTCGGCGGCCTGACGTCGGGACTCTCGGGCTTCGCAATGGGTCTCGTTGTTTCCGGCGTGTGGCTGCACCTGGTTTCGCCGCAACAAAATGCGCTTTTGATCGTGCTCTGCGGACTCGTCACGCAAGGCTCCGGGATCTGGCGGGTGCGCCACGCGATAAATTGGTGGACCATCGCGCCCTACATCATCGGCGGCGCGGTCGGCATTCCGGTGGGCACCGCCTTGGTGACGACGGTCGATCCGGACACGATTCGCTTCACCATCGGCGTGCTGCTGTTGGCCTACAGCCTCTACAGCCTGATCCGGCCGGCCTTCAAACCGCCCAAGGCGAGCTTTCAGGCGGATCTTGGTGTCGGCGTCATCAATGGCCTGATCGGCGGCTTGACCGGGCTTGCCGGCGTTGCGGTGACTGTCTGGTGCCAACTGCGCGGCGGAAAAAAGGACGAGCTGCGCGCGGTCTTTCAGCCGGTGCTGTTCGCAACATTTGTCATGACTACAATCTCGTTCGCGATTGCCGGCACATTTACGATCGAAACGCTGAAACTCTATGCGTTCGCCCTCCCGGTACTCGTTGCAGGCATCTGGTCGGGTTTCGCGCTCTACGGAAAGCTCGACGATGCCGCGTTCCGTAAAGTGATCCTGGTGCTTCTGCTCGCGTCGGGCGTGGCGTTGATCGTACCGATGCATTGAAATAGTATGGACAATGTGGGGCCAGCGACGGTCGCCCCGCCCTTGCAAGGCTTGCGAGCCCAAGCACCGTCTCCTTCGTTGACGGAGGGGACCCATGGTGTCTCCAGGCTTCTCGATTTCACCGAAAGACCTCTGGAATGCGATTGCGACGCAGGACGCACCGCAGATCATCGATGTGCGGCGGCGCGAGGCATACGGCGAGTCGCCGCACTTGTTGCCCGGCGCTATCTGGCGCGATGCCGCCAGGGCCGCGGAATGGGCGACCGAATTTGATGTAACGCGGCCGATCGTCGTCGCCTGCAAGGCCGGCCACGAAATGAGCCAGAGCGCGGCCGCGCAGTTGCGAGCACGTAATATCGACGCGCGCGTGCTCGAAGGCGGCTACGAAGGCTGGTCAAAGGCAGGCCTGGCTTTTGTCGCCAAGCCGGAGCTCGATCGCATCGCGCCGCGCAGGCCGAGCATTTGGGTGACAAGGCGGCGCCCGAAAATAGACCGGATCGCTTGCCCATGGCTGGTACGCCGCTTTCTCGACCCGCAGGCGCGGATTTTGTTCGTCGACCCCGACCAGGTAACGAATGTCGCGCGTGAAACCGGCGGCATCCCGTTCGACATCAAGGATGTCGAGCTCAGCCACGTCGGCGAACGTTGTTCGTTCGACACCATGCTCAAGCTGTTCGGGCTTGAAGGCGAGCCTTCGCTGGCGCGTCTGGCCCTGATCGTGCGGGGCGCCGACACGGCAAGGCACGACATTGCGCCGGAAGCGGGCGGATTGCACGCCATTTCGCTCGGGCTTTCGGCGCTGGCCGGTGACGACGATCACGGACTGCTTGAGCGCGGCTTCGTTGTCTACGATGCTTTGTTCGCCTGGCTGCGTTTTGCGGCCGAGGAGCGGCACAACTGGCCGGCCAAGACCGCGTGACAACATGACGACGATCGCGACAGACGCCCGGCCGAGCTTCGGCGAAGCCTTTCTCCTGTGGCTCAAGATCGGCTGCATCAATTTTGGCGGGCCGGCCGGGCAAATCGCGCTCATGCACCGCATCCTCGTCGACGAAAAGAAGTGGGTCGACGAGGCCCGTTTTCTGCACGCGTTGAATTTCTGCATGCTCATGCCCGGCCCCGAGGCGCAAAAGCTCGCAACCTATCTGGGCTGGCTTCTGCACGGCGTGCGTGGAGGCCTCAGCGCAGGCATTCTATTTGTTCTGCCGGGCGCGTTTGTGATGCTCGGCTTGAGCCTGCTCTACGCGCTCGGCCGCGGAATCCCGCTGATCGATGGCGCCTTGTTCGGCATCAAGGCGGCGGTGCTGGTGATTGTCATCGAGGCGCTGTTCCGCATCGGTAAACGCGCTCTCAAGTCGTCAGTCCTTCTCGGTCTGGCCGCAGCGGCGTTCGTCGGCATCTTCTTTTTGATGCTGCCGTTTCCGCTGATCGTGGCCGCAGCGGCGCTCGTCGGCTACGTCGTTGCGCGCCGGTCACCGCAGCAACTTGGGCTTTCCGAAGAAACAGAAAACGTGCTGCCGGCGGACGAAAATCGCTGGCGCCACTTCGCCGTCGCTTCCGCCGTCGGTATCGTTGTCTGGATCACGCCCATCGCGCTCGCGGCCATCATCTTCGGTCCGCACCATGTCCTCGTCAGCATCGGCGCGTTTTTCTCAAAGCTTGCGGTCGTGAGCTTCGGCGGCGCCTACGCGTTGCTTGCTTACATGGCGCAGGAAGCGGTGCAGACTTATGGCTGGATGACCGCACCGGAAATGGTCGATGGACTCGGGCTGGCAGAAACCACGCCGGGCCCTTTGATCCTGGTCACCCAGTTCGTCGGCTTCCTCGCGGCTTTCCGTGACGCGGCCCCTTTCTCGCCGGTTGTCGCCGGTGTGCTCGGAGCAGCAATGACGACGTGGGTCACGTTTGTGCCTTCGATGCTTTGGATCTTTGCAGGCGCGCCCTTTGTTGAGCCGCTGCGGGCCAATCGGCAACTATCCGGCGCGTTGGCCGCGATCACAGCTGCCGTCGTCGGCGTCATCCTGAACCTGTCGGTGTGGTTTGCGCTGCACGTGCTGTTCGGAAAGGTCACGGAAATGCGTGCCGGTCCGCTGCGCTGGTACGCCTTCGATCCGCTCGCGC
>JBEVFG010000194.1:0-5093 GCA_040512415.1 Pseudolabrys sp.
GCCATCGCTCGATGTCGGAGATGAACTGGAACGGCGGGTTTGCTCGAGGAGAGACCAACATGAAATCATTGTTCGCGGCAGCGACCGTCGCCGCACTCGCTTTCGGCTTTGCCGGAATGGCAACCGCCGCTCCTATCGCCAATCTTGACGGCGTGCATGCTGGCACGAGCCTCGTGCAGGAAACCGGTTACGGTCACCGTCATCGCCATTGTGCATGGCGCCATGGCCACAAGCGCTGCTGGTGGCGCTAAGCTAAGCTTCAATTTTTCGAAAGCTCATCGGGGCGGCGCGTAAGCGCCGCCTCTTTTGTTTGCGAAGCCGTCACCTCACCGTCTTCACCGGAATGATAACGACGACGGCCAAGCCCGGCGACCGGTGCTCGATTTCAAGCTTGCTGTTCAGCTGTGCCGCCAACATCCCCATGAGACGATTGCCGATGCCGCCATTCGTCCCCTCGCCATTTCCAATGCCGTTATCCGCGATCACGAGCCGATAGTTGTCGTCGAGGCGAAAGAAATCGACGCTGATCTGCCCCTGCCGCTGATCCGGGAAAGCGTGCTTGGTCGCGTTCGTCACCGACTCGTTGATGATCAACCCGAGCGGCACGGCCTTCTCAAGACTGACGGAATGGCTTTCCGCATTACATTCGATCGCAACCGGGCGCATCGCCAATCGCGAGAGCCTGAGGTCGGCGCACAATTCGCTGATATAGGATTTTGTATCGACCACGACGTGATCGTCGCGCAGTTCGAGCCTGCGGTGGACCCGCGCGATGGTCTGCACGCGCTCCGCCGCCGACGTCAGTGCCTCTCGCGCCTCGGCATTTGCGGTTCGCGACTGTAGATTTAAAAGTGTTACGACATTGGCGAAATCATTCCGGGTGCGATGCGCCAACTCATTCAAAAGGACATCGCGATCGCGAACGGAGATTTTTGCATTTTCACGCTCTGTCGCAAGCGCGACCAGCCCATTGTGCAGCGCCTCAACGACCGACGAAATTCCAAATCCGATCAGAATGAACAGAACGATCGCGCCCTGGTCGCTCCCGTGAAGGACATCCATCGAATTGCGGGGATCAAGGAAATAGTACTCGCACGCCACTGCGCTGAGCACCGTGGCGTAGAAGCCGTTGCCGCGATCGAGCAGCGTGCCGCACACGAACACTACCGGTATGAAACTCAAGAACGGATAGCGGTCGCCTGCGGCGGTCGTCCAGTGAAGTTGCAGCCACACCGTAGCCGCAACCAGCAGCGTCGTGATCGCATAACGCGCGATGACCGGAATGGACCGGGCCGAGATCGCCGAACGGTGGATGACTGAGATCCATGTTTCCATGACGGAGACAACGCAATCTTGGCAAAATCGTTCGGCCACCCGAGGAAGACCAATCGGACAACGTTGATCGAATGGGACTTTTCACCCGCGGCCAGCAATGCACTGATCTGATCTACTTCGCACTTTGCAGATATCATTAGCTCGCACCGCGCAACTTCGAAGCGACTTGTGCGTTTTCACGCGCTCCCAATTCTAGGTCTCGCAGCGTTTACACCCGCGTGTCACAAATTCCCGATAAGCGCGTCGTGGATCCCGTGACTCGTCCGCCTAGGGACAAAATCAAGGACCGCACACGCTTTTTGGGGGGACCACCAGTGACATCGAAAATTCTACTCGCCGTCGCGGCGATCGCCATCGCATGCGCCGCCACGCCCGCCGATGCCGCCAAGGCAAAGGCACACAAGCATCACGGCCATCACAAGGCCCATACCGTCAAAGGCTGGAAGAAGTGCAAGGCGCCCTTCAAGTACCTCAAGGGTGGCAAATGCCTCGACGCTCGCGACAAGAAAGCGAAGAGCTGACGCCCAGCCTGGACGCCACGCAACATCGGCCGGCTCGCGGAACGCGAGTCGGTTTGCCGATCAAACAACGGACGGGACGGCGGGGCCCCTCACGCAACGCTTCGCTCGCTGGATGAGATGACGGAGGACATCCCGTTAAATGGGCTGAAGGACGTCAAGCCTAAGATTTCATCCGCGATAACCTTCTTCGGTCATTCGGGCCGCTTTCTCGCTGCGGAATACGGCAACGCCTCCCCTGCGACATTCGCACTTGCAACTCCGGCCCAGACTTCTTATGCTGTCCGGGTTCGAGCTTCGCTGAAAACGACTTGGCCTCGCCGCGTTGCGCGCCTGACCGATGACCTTCCAAAAAACTCGACCCTACCCCCGACCGTTGTCGGGATCTTAAACGCGCTTCTAAATCGAGGAATATTATCTATGCAGACGGGAACCGTGAAATGGTTCAACAGCCAAAAAGGCTTCGGCTTCATCCAGCCGGATGAAGGCGGCAACGACGTTTTCGTGCACATCAGCGCCGTAGAGCGTGCTGGTCTGCGGACCCTCAACGAGGGCCAGAAGGTGTCTTTTGACGTTGTGGCCGACCGCCGTAGCGGCAAGTCCTCAGCGGACAATCTGCGAGCCGCGTAACAGCGATCTCGAGAAAACCGATCCAGATTGCCCACGGACATACCGGCGACAAGCTGGATCGTTGAAACCCGCGCCTGCTCTGCAAGCCGCGGGTTTTTGTTTATTTAGACGACTGAAGGAGCCGCAGCATGGCGACACCCCCCAAAAATCTGTCGATCGCCGCCAACCTCAAATTGCGGCGGGCGCAAGAAGCTTCACAAGCGATGAAGGATCACGAGGCCGAAAGGGTCGCCGTTCGCGCGAAAACCGAGCGGTTGCGCGCCGAACGCCTGGCACGCGAAACGGCCGCTCCGCCTGCGCCGCCTAAGAAAAAACGCTGATCCGGAACGCGCCGCTCCCTGGCAAAGAGCGGCGCCCGCATGGGAAATCGCCAGATAACCTTACCATCAACGAATTCGTATCAGGACTGTGCGTCCGCCATCTTCCACCACGCCCCCCCGCTCCACACACCGAGGGCGTCGCTACCTTCGCCTTCCTTCACGACCGCCAATTCCGCAAGGTCCGCGTACACCGCGCGCGTGACGAGCGCCTCGAGCCGCCCGCGCACGAGCACATAGGGCTTCAGCCCACCATCCGGTCCGGACTGCGTGAACCGAAGCGGATGCACGGCATCGGCCGTCACGACATCATCGAGGTTGGTGCGGAACGTCAGGCCCTGCGCCGCGCCTTCGCCCACGACGGCCATCTCGACCGCAAGAAACGGGGCGTCCTCAACCGTGACATCCACTTTCTCTGCGGGCGTCACAAGATATGTGCGTCCGTCCGCATCTTTCCGAAGGATCGAGGCGAACAGTTTGACGAGCGCGATACGGCCAATCGGGCTACCTTGATACGTCCACGTGCCGTCGCGCCGGATCGCCATGCCGATGTCGCCGCAGTACGGCGGATCCCACTTTTCCACCGGTCTCGCGCTCGCGCCGCCCCCATCGGCTGCGGCCTCGAGAAGTCCCGCCAACGCGGATGGCTGTGCGCCGGAATATGCGTCCGTTACGGCAACTTGCGGTTTTTCAATCGGCATTTGCGCCCGCTTGCGAGAGGTGCCTTCGGCTGCACCACATCCTAACGTAACATTCACTTGACCCTATGAGGGCCGGGCGGGATCGTCTAGGCTTAACCACAAGCCGGGAACGCAGCCGCTCGGCCATTGATTTCCAAGGCGAATTTTCGCCGCTCCGAACGACAATAACGCCGCTGCCCGAGGCCCCCTGGATGAGCACTGTCGTCGATACCCAAACCGATATCGTGCCGCGGCTCGAAGCCGCCGCCGAGCGCGTGCAGCGCGCCCATAAGGCCGCCGCCAGCGTCATATTCGGCCAGGACTTGGTGATCGAACGAACCTTGATTACGATTTTATCGGGCGGCCACGGCCTGCTCATCGGCGTCCCAGGCCTAGCGAAAACGTTGCTCGTCGAAACTCTCGGCAAGGTGCTCGGCCTCGACGCCAAACGCATTCAGTTCACGCCCGATTTGATGCCCTCCGACATCATCGGCTCGGAGGTTCTGGAGGACGAGCCGGGTCGCGGCCGCGCTTTCCGCTTCATCAAAGGCCCGATCTTCACACAGCTTCTGATGGCGGACGAAATCAACCGTGCGTCGCCCAAGACGCAGTCGGCGCTGCTGCAGGCCATGCAGGAGCATCACGTCACGGTTGCCGGCCAGCGTCATGACACGCCTGCGCCATTCCACGTCCTCGCGACGCAAAACCCGCTCGAGCAGGAAGGCACCTATCCGCTGCCCGAAGCTCAGCTCGATCGCTTCCTTCTGCAGATTGACGTGACCTATCCCGATCTCATCGCCGAGCGCCGTATGCTCTACGCCACGACCGGTACCGACACGCCCAAGCTCGAGACGGTCATCACGGCGCAGGAATTGATGGCGACGCAGCGCCTCGTTCGCCAGATCCCTGTTCCCGACAAGGTCGTCGAAGCCATCCTGAAGCTCGTCCGCTCGGCGCGACCGGCAACCGGCGCCAACGCCGACACCGATCGTTTCGTCGCCTGGGGACCGGGTCCGCGCGCCAGCCAGGCGTTGATGCTGGCGGTGCGCGCCAAGGCTCTGATCGACGGCCGCCTAGCGCCTTCGGTTGACGACGTCATCGCGCTCGCCGAACCGATCCTGAAGCACCGCATGGCATTGACGTTCGCGGCCCGCGCCGAAGGCGAAGACCTCAGCCACATCATCGCGCGTCTCGCCTCGGCCGTGGAGTAGGTACCGGATGGCGAGCCCACTCGGGCGCACAAGCGGCGGCGGCGGTCCGGGACCAGAGACCCGGCGCGTTCTAGCGCTCGAACAGGAAGCCGTCTCGCTCGTCGACAGGATGCCCGAGCTGCTGATGGAAGCGGCCCGTATCGCCTCGACCGTCGCGCAAGGCATTCACGGCCGGCGCCGGGCTGGCCCAGGCGAAACCTTCTGGCAGTTCCGGCAATATCAGTCGGGGGAAAACGCCAGTCTCGTCGATTGGCGCCGCTCGGCAAGCTCCGACCACCTCTACGTTCGCGAGCGTGAGTGGGAAGCGGCGCACACACTCTATCTCTGGCCCGATGTTTCGCCCTCGATGGATTTCAAAAGCCATCTCTCGCCCATTACGAAGCGCGACCGCGCGCTCGTGCT
>JBEVFG010000195.1:0-6099 GCA_040512415.1 Pseudolabrys sp.
GTGATGGAAACCTATCAGCAGGAGAACGGCTCGATCACGGTGCCATCGGTGTTGGCGCCATATATGGGCGGCTTGAAAACGATCGAGCGGGCGTAATGCGTATTCTCATCACCAACGACGACGGCATCCACTCGCCGGGACTCGCGGCCTGCCTCGAAATTGCACGCGCTCTTTCCGATGAAGTGTGGATCGTCGCGCCGGAAATCGATCAGTCCGGCGTGTCGCATTCGCTTTCGCTGAATGATCCGTTGCGCATGCGGGAGGTCGGCGAGCGCCATTTCGCTGTCAAGGGCACGCCAACCGATTGCGTCATCATGGGCGTGCGGCACCTTATGAAAGAGAAGGCCGACCTCGTCCTGTCCGGCGTCAATCGCGGCCGCAACTGCGCTGAGGATGTCACTTATTCAGGGACCGTCGCGGGCGCAATGGAGGGTACCGTGCTCGGCATTCCGTCGTTTGCGCTCTCGCAGGCCTATGCGTTCACGACGAAGCACAATCCCTATTGGGATACAGCAATCAAATTTGCACCTGATCTGATCAGGCGCGTGCTGAAGACCGGAATGCCCCGCGACGTCCTCGTCAACGTCAACTTTCCGGACTGCCAGCCTGATCAGGTGGCGGGCGTTGCCGTCACCGTGCAGGGCAAGCGTGACCAGGAACTTTTACGCATCGATGCACGCCACGACGGGCGCGGCAATCCCTATTACTGGATCGCCTTCGCGCGCGGTGGCGTTTCTGGCGCGTCACCAGGCAGCGATCTCGCTGCGTTGATGGAAAACCGAATTGCGCTCACGCCGCTGCGGCTCGATCTCACTGACGAGCCGTTCATGACAAAACTGGCAGATGTTTTCGACTAGGCCAGCAATCCGGCGAGCGTCGTTTTCAGTTGTTCTGCCTGAAAAGGTTTCTGCAGGGCAGGGCGACCGCGGTAAGGCTCCGGCAGGCTGCGCTCGCCGTAGCCGGTGACGAATACGAAGGGCAGGCCGCGCTTGGTCAGGATATCCGCGACCGGATAAATCTCCTGACCATCGAGATTGACGTCGAGGATGGCCGCGCTGAAGTCACCGTCGGCCGCGATCTGCCGTGCCTCGGACAATGTGCCGACTGCTGCAGCGATCCCATAGCCAAGGTCGTCCAGCATGTCCTCGAGCAGCATGCGAATCAAATATTCGTCCTCAACCACGAGAAGGCGTGGCATTGCCGAGGAATTGGTCATTGCTGATCTCCCGCCTTGCAACTCATCGTGGGCCGCCGGGTTCCATCGGCTCCTGCAATACGAGCAGCGAGCTTAGCTCAATTTCCAGCAAACATGGTAATAGTGCCGGTAAAGGGGCCCAAACGTGACAAAAAGACCGCGCAGTCAGCAGGGTGATGATCATATGGAGTTCCTGCTGACCCTGCGTCGGCGGGGTATTGCAGATCAAGCCGTCCTGCGGGCGATGGACGAAGTGCCGCGCGAACATTTTGTCGAGACGGCGTTCGCGGCAAGCGCCTATGCCGACCAAGCTCTGCCGATCGCCTGTGGCCAGACCATCAGCCAGCCTTACGTCGTGGCCTACATGACAGAGCAACTCAACGTGGGTCCGACCCATCGTGTCCTGGAGATCGGCACGGGCTCAGGCTATCAGGCGGCCATACTGTCGCGCCTGGCGCGCGACGTGGTGACGGTCGAGCGCTATCGCACGCTCGCGGATCAGGCACGCCATCGTCTCAAGGCGCTTGGCTATGACAATGTCGAGATCGTTGCCGGCGACGGCTTTGCCGGAATACCGGAGCGGGCCCCTTATGATCGCATCATCGTCACCGCCGCGGCGGAGACGGTACCGGAGACGTTGATGGACCAGCTTGCCGACGACGGCATCATGATCCTACCACTCGGCTCGCACGAGGGATCTCAACACATTATCAAGCTTACCAAGTCGCAAACGGGAACTCAGCGGGAAAGCCTCATTCCGGTCCGTTTTGTGCCGATGCTTCCAGGGCAGGCACAGGAATTGTAGTTGTCCGGACCGGCCGCGCGGTTGGTCGCCGCGACATTTTTGTCCGCTCAAATTTCATCGGTAGCAGCTCGTTAATTCTTAAACGCTTGTTTACTCGCGGCTGGTTTATTCGAACTCTACATTTTCTGTGTACGAGTGAGTAACCACATGCCGTGCCCCAAGGTGGAGTCTCGCCTGCTTGCATGGCCGCGCGTTGCAGTTCTCGCGCTGGTCGGTGCAACCGCCGCAGGTTGTTCGGACTCCGCGCGCTTCGACTCCAGTTCCTACACAACTGATCGTCCGCCACAGAACGTGGCCGCCGCAACACCGACGTATTCAGCGGCCGGCCGCGTCGAGGCTCAACCTCTGCCGGCTCCGAGCCCGCCCGCGACCGTCGCAGCGGCGCCCGCGCCGACATATACACCAGCGGCGTACACGCCGAGCTCCGGCGGCTCTCATTCGAACGCTCAATATTCCGATGTCACGGGGTCGGCTTCCGGTCATTGGACATGGAACGGCGGTTCGCCCGTGACGGTCGGTTCCGGCGAGACGGTCGAGAGCATCGCACGCAAACACGGCGTGCCGGTGGCTGCCCTAATGCACACCAACGGCATCCGTGAACCAGGTCAGATCAGGCCGGGCCAGCGGCTGGTCATACCGCGCTACGTGTCGACTTCGCCGAAAAGCACGCCGACATACGCTGCGCAACCCAAGGCGGGTGGAAGCGTTCACGTGGTGAAGGCGGGTGAGACGCTCATGAGCATTTCCCGCGGCACTGGTGTATCGGTGGCCGCGCTTGCCAAAACCAATCACATTGATTCTTCCAAGAAGCTGAGCGTCGGTGATCGGCTGACCGTTCCGCAGGGTGGTCATCAGGTCGCGGCCGCCCCTCCGCCTGCGGCTCCCAAGGTCGCGGAGCCTCGCACTGCTTCGGCTGAGAAGATCAAGATTGCGAGCGCGGCGCCTGTGCAGACCGCGCAACTCGCCAAGGAAGAGCCGCGGACGACCGAGACTGTCGTCAAGACTGCAGAGCCGGGCGGGGCCATGCCCTCGTTCCGCTGGCCTGTTCGCGGCCGCGTCATCGCCGGTTTTGGCAACAAGCCGAACGGTGCGCAGAATGACGGGATCAATCTCGCCGTTCCCGAAGGGACGCCCGTCAAGGCGGCCGACGACGGCGTTGTTGCTTATGCCGGCAACGAGCTCAAGGGCTACGGTAATCTCGTCTTGATCCGTCACTCGAACGGATATGTGTCCGCCTATGCGCATGCGAAGGAGTTGCTCGTCAAGCGCGGCGACACAATCAAGCGAGGGCAGGTGATTGCGCATGCCGGACAGACCGGCAACGTGACATCGCCGCAGCTGCACTTCGAGATCCGGAAAGGGTCGACCCCCGTCGATCCGACGCAGTTCCTCGGCGGCGCCTAATTTTTCAGCGCGACGCCAAGGCGTCCGGCGAGATCCTGCACGAATTGCCACGCCACGCGACCTGAGCGCGAGCCGCGCGTCGTCGACCATTCCAAGGCCTCACGATGCAGGGCCTCGCCGCGCGCGGGAATCTTGTAGTGCGCGACATAGCCGTCGACCATCGCAAGATATTCGTCCTGGCTGCAGCGATGGAAGCCGAGCCATAGGCCGAACCGGTCCGACAACGAAACCTTTTCTTCCATGGTTTCGCCGGGGTTGATCGCCGTCGAGCGCTCATTCTCCATCATGTCGCGGGACATGAGATGCCTGCGGTTCGACGTGGCGTAAAAAATCACGTTGTCGGGCCGCCCTTCGATGCCGCCTTCAAGTACTGCTTTAAGAGACTTGTAGGTCGTGTCTTCGGCATCGAACGAAAGATCGTCGCAAAACACGATGAAACGGTGTGGCGAGCCTCGTGTAAGCGCCATCAGGGCTGGGAGACTGTCGATGTCTTCCCGGTGGATCTCGATCAGTTTGAGTGGCCGCGAGCTTTTTCCGCTGCCCAAGTCAGCATTGACGCCCGCGTGGGTAGCCTTGACGAGCGAGGACTTCCCCATGCCGCGGGCGCCCCATAACAGGGCATTGTTAGCCGGAAGGCCTTTGGCAAACCGCTCGGTATTTTCGACCAGTACATCGCGAACGCGATCGATACCTTTGAGAAGTGACATCTCGACGCGGTTGACGTGGGCCACCGGGGCGAGCCGCCCGTCGGGGTGCCAGATGAAGGCGTCGGCGGCGTCGAAATCGGTAGCGGCCGCGCGGCGCGGCGCCAAGCGTTCTAGCGCTGTGGCGATGCGTTCGAGAACGTCGCCCGGGGCCTCGTTGTTGGCGGCGCGTTTCGATTTTGGCGCTGACCTGCGCGGCGATTTTGACTTCGATTTGGCCATTCGGTTGCTTCCGGAAATTCGGGCTGCTCTTAGCGGGGTGGCGTTGGCCAAGCAAGCGGCCCTGGGACAAAATGGCCGCAAATGGCCCATTTTTACAGGCTAACCATCGTTGCAATTGGACGGGCGGCCGTTATAGTCCGCGCGAAAATCAAGCGCCATCAGGCGCCGGGAAACCACGCAAGGAACATGCTTCAATGTTCATAACGCCTGCGTTTGCGCAAGGGTCGCTGTTTGGCGGGGCGGGCGGCGACGGCGGCATGCTGGTATCGCTGCTCCCTTTCGCTCTGATTTTCGTCATCATGTATTTCTTGATCCTTCGCCCGCAGCAGAAGCGCGTGAAGCAGCATCAGGAAATGGTCAAGAATGTGCGGCGGGGGGACACTGTCGTCACCAATGGCGGCCTGATCGGCAAGGTCACCAAAGTGATCGACGACGATCAGATTGAAATTGAAATTGCGGACGACGTGCGCATCCGTCAGATGCGGCAGATGGTCACCGACGTCCGCGCCAAAGGTGAACCTGTCAAGGAAGAGGCCACCGCCAGCTGAAGCCGGCGGCCATGGCCTTTAAGCCGCAAGTCGGGACGTCATGCTTTATTTCACGCGGTGGAAGGCGACGGCGATTGTCCTGACGGCGCTTATCGTCTGTCTGTTTGCCGTTCCCAATTTTCTGCCTGAGAAGATGGTGCAGAGCTGGCCCAAATGGGCGCAGCGCCACGTCGTCCTTGGCCTAGATCTCCAGGGCGGCTCGCACATTTTGCTTGAAGTCGACAGCGCCGCGGTCCGCAAGGAAAAGCTCGAGGCTGTGCGCGATGACGTCCGCCGTGTGTTGCGCGATGCGCGCGTCGGCTATACGGGGCTTGTCGTCCGCGGCAATAGCGTCGAGGTTCGTATTCGCGAAGGCAGTAATTTCGACCAGGCCGTCGATAAGCTTCGCGAATTATCTCAACCTCTCGGCGGAATACTCAACACCACGGGCCAGCGAAGCCTCGATGTAAGAACCGAACCAGGTAACTTGGTGCGGCTGACGGTTACCGAGCCCGCTCTTGTCGAGCGGATCCGGCAGTCGGTCGAACAATCAATTCAAATCATCGAACGGCGCGTAAACGAGCTCGGAACCGTCGAACCACTCATCCAGCGGCAAGGGGCTGATCGGATTCTCGTACAGGTCCCGGGTCTGCAGGACCCGACCAGGCTGAAGGAATTGCTCGGAAAAACGGCCAAGCTCGATTTCCGCATGGTGGACGTATCGATTCCTGCCGAGCAGGCGCTGCAAGGACGGGTGCCGCCTGACTCCGAAATTCTCTACAGCTCCACGACGCCACGGACGCCTTATTTGGTCGAAAAGCGGATCCTTGTGTCTGGGGGCGACCTCACCGATGCGCAACCTGGCTTCGACCAACGCACAAGCGAGCCGGTCGTCAATTTCCGTTTCAATACATCCGGTGCGCGTAAGTTCGCGCAAGTGACGCAGGAGAATGTCGGCAAGCCGTTTGCGATCATCCTTGACAATCAGGTGATCTCCGCGCCCGTCATTCGCGAACCCATTCTTGGCGGCTCCGGCCAGATTTCCGGCAGCTTCACGGTCGAGAGTGCCAATGACCTTGCAATTCTGCTGCGCGCCGGCGCGTTGCCCGCACCGCTCACAATCATCGAAGAACGCACGGTCGGTCCCGGGCTCGGGCAGGATTCGATCGCCAAAGGCAAGCTCTCATCCTATGTCGGCGCGGCCATGGTGATTATATTCATGCTTGTCACCTATGGGCTGTT
>JBEVFG010000196.1:0-4267 GCA_040512415.1 Pseudolabrys sp.
GGCGGCGGGATCGGCCCTTGGTCGGGCGGCTCGCGTGCCGAGAATATGGAGATCAGCCCGCGCGTGCCGTCAACCAGCTGAAGCTCGATCGCGAGCTCGCGCAACTTTTCCAGCGACGCACGCTCAAGCAGGCTATCGCCCTCGATGACGATCAGCACGTCAAATTCGTTGGAAGGAAAGCGGCGCGTGACCTCTTCGTAGGTCCGAAACTCGTCGGTGTCCGACCGGAACAGCTGGCTGAGGGAGTCGTCGACTTTGACCCGCACAAAGCCCACGGCCGCGATTGCGCTCAAGATGACAAAGACGATCACACACAAGGTGCGATGCGACAGCGCAAAAAAGCCGATGCGCTCAATGCCCAGCGCCAAATTCCGCGGCTTGACCGCGCGCGGCGGGACATTCACATCGCGGTCGGCTGGCGGAAGGCTACTCACTGGTACCCGGTCCAAATGGCGGTGAAGAATGGACTTTCAGAGCCGAAATTTCCACTAGACCGGGCGCGAATGCTAGCCCGAAACACCCTCAAGTTTCTTGGCCGGTGTTGCTCCGGTACCCCATCGGTGCTCGATGTAGTCGACCACCATCTGCTTGAAGTCGGTGGTGAGCGTCGCGCCGCGCAGCGTTGCAGCCTTTTTGCCGTCGATGAAGACAGGGGCGGTCGGCTGTTCGCCGGTGCCCGGCAGCGAAATGCCGATATCGGCGTGCTTGCTCTCCCCAGGCCCATTGACGATGCAACCCATCACAGCGACGTTGAGCGTCTCGACGCCAGGGTAGCGCCTCTTCCACTCGGGCATCGACTCGCGGATGAATCCTTGAATCTCGGCCGCTAACTCCTGGAACGTGGTCGACGTCGTGCGCCCGCAGCCGGGACAGGCGGCGACCAGCGGCACAAAAGTCCGCAGGCCCATCGTCTGCAACAGCTCCTGCCCGACCTGAACCTCGCGGGTGCGGTCGCCATTCGGCTCCGGGGTGAGCGAGATGCGGATGGTGTCGCCGATCCCTTGCTGCAGAAGCACGCCCATCGCAGCCGATGATGCCACGATCCCTTTCGAGCTCATGCCGGCTTCGGTCAGCCCGAGGTGCAGCGCATAGTCGCAACGGCGCGCGAGTTCGGCATAGACCGCGATCAGGTCCTGCACGGCGGAAACTTTCGCCGACAGGATGATGCGATTTCTCGGCAGGCCGATCGCTTCGGCGCGCGCTGCCGACAGCAGGGCTGATTGCACCATGGCCTCGTGCGTGACCTCACGCGCATCGCGCGGCTTCGGCGACTTGGCGTTCTCGTCCATCAGCTTGGTCAGCAGCTCCTGGTCGAGCGACCCCCAGTTCGCGCCGATGCGCACCGGCTTGTTGTATTTCAGCGCCATCTCGATGATGGCCGAGAACTGCTTGTCCTTTTTGTCCTTGAAGCCGACGTTGCCGGGATTGATGCGGTACTTGTCGAGCGCCTCGGCACAGGCCGGGTGGTCGGCCAGCAGCTTGTGGCCGATGTAGTGGAAGTCGCCGATGATCGGCACGTTGGTACCGAGCTTCTTAAGCCGGTCCTTGATGTGCGGCACGGCCGCGGCCGCTTCGTCGCGATCGACGGTGATGCGCACCAGTTCAGAGCCCGCTGCCGTGAGCGCGGCGACCTGCCGCGCCGTGGCTTCGACATCGGCCGTGTCGGTATTCGTCATGGACTGAACGACAATCGGCGCGCCGCCGCCCACGGTTACGCCGCCGACGCGGACTGCGACAGATTTATGACGCGGTGAAGTTGTGCTCATACAATACTGTCCGAACCAATACAGGTATGCGAAGCCAGCCCCCCGCCGGAAGCGGGGCCACGGTTCCGCTTTATCACCCTTGATTGTAGCCGGTTCCGCTCGCGGGTGGGAATCCCTTAAACCCTGGGTTCAGCTGGCATTGTGGCAAATTTCGTCCTGGATGCCGAATCCAAGGCATCGGCGGTCCGCCCGAATTGCTCGGCCAGCCTGCGCAGTTCTTCGGCGATATACCGGTCGGCGCATCCCGCGGCTCGTTCTCGGCAGTAGGAGCTTTCGCTCAGCAAAAATTGTCTCGCAGTCATGGTGTTTTCTTATTTGTTGTTGTGAGCGCGCTGACAACGCGTTCCGGTCCCCTTCGTTCCAGTTCCCGGCGGGTGGCCTATCGGACAATTTGCTGCAGCAACGCGTGTAGTTTTGCAGCCTCGATGGGCTTCTGCAGCACTGGCGCGTGAGAGAATTGCGAGACGATGGTATCGGGCCCGTAGCCGGTCACGAAGGCAAACGGGATCTTCCGGCCGGCCAGGATGTCCGCAACCGCATAGGTCTTTTCGCCCCCCAAATTCACGTCGAGGATACCGGCCTGCAGATTGTTGCTCTTCGCGGCCAGGATGGCATCGCTGAAGCGGTTGTAGGGGCCGTCGACCTTGTGCCCGAATGCCGCCAACATGTCGGCGAGCATCATCGAGACCAGTGGCTCGTCCTCGACGAGCAGGACGCGTTTGTCATTCGGATCGGCGTCTTGCGCTGGCGCGCCTTCCGTCTGGCTCAGGTCGATCGGTACACGCCTGAAGCTCTCTTTGTTGGGATCATGCGGAACCGATAACGTGCAGCGAAGGCCGTTTGTCTGCCAGTCGAATTTGACGATGCCGCCGAGTTGCCGCTCGATGCCGGCGACGATCGCGCGGCTGCCATAGCCACGCCGGTTCGGCGGCGCGATTTCCGGACCGTCCGATTCCTGCCACGACAATCCAAGTTTGCCGTCTTCAATCCGCCACGTCAGGTCGACCCTGCCGGCCTCGCGTGACAGAGCGCCGTACTTTGCCGCGTTGGTAGCGAGCTCATGCAAAGCGAGTGCGATCGTCTGGGCGGTCGCTGGCGGGAGCACGACAGCGGGCCCGCGCACCGAGACCCGTTCCTTGCCTCCCGCCCGATAGGGAGCAAATTCTTCGTCGACAAGCCGGTTGAGATCGGCGCCTTCCCAGCGCGAGCTTGCAAGAAGTCTGTGAGCGTTCGACAGCGCGCTGATGCGGCCATCGAGCGCGCCGATATAGTCATCGATGGTTTCGGCACGGGTCAGCCGCATAATTGACTGCACGACAGCGACGACGTTGCGCGCGCGGTGATCGACTTCCTCGGCCAGCAGGATTTGTCGTTCTTCCGCCCGCTTGCGCTCGGTGATATCTGCGACCACACCGCTGAGCCAGATCAAACGCCCCTGTTCGTCGAAGTTTGCAATCGCCGTGCCGGTGCACCAGCGCACATCGCCGTTTGGACGAAGGACGCGGAATTCCGTTTGAAAGGTGTTGGCGTTTTTCGAAAGCCTGCGGAAGGCGCGCTCCAGGAGTTCGAAGTCACCGGGACTGATCAGCGGCCGCACGCTGTCGACGGTCGGCACGAATGTGCTGGGGTCGACGCCGAAGATCTCGCATTGGCCCTGGTCCCATACCGTGCTTCCGCGCGCCACGTTCCACTCCCAGCTGCCCATCTGGCCGGCAGCGAGTGCCAGGCTGCGCAGCCGTTCGGTCTGCCGGAGCTGCCGCGTGGAAGCGGCAAGGGCCGCCGTGCGTTCGGCGACCCGCGCCTCGAGCTCGCGGTTGAGTTGCTCGAGCTGTCGGGTCTTGCGGTAAAGCTCGACGAAGACCTTGACCTTTGCGCGCAACACCTCGGGAATGACCGGCACCGGGACGTAGTCGACCGCGCCCATTTCGTAGCCGCGCAGCCGGTCGACGTCGGTGAGCAAAATCGCCGAGATGAAGATCAACGCGGTCTTTTCAAACCGCGGATGGTTGCGGATCATTGCGGCAAGCTGAAAACCGTCGATGTCCGGCATGTAGACATCGATGAGGACGACGGCGACGTCGTTCTTCAGCAGCAGCTCCAGCGCCTCGGTCGCGTTGTTCGCGGTCAGGAGGTTTTCGCCGACGTCCCCGAGGATCGCCTGATAGGTCAAAAGCTTCGCCGGCTGATCGTCGACGAGTAGAATATTGACCTTGTCGTCCAACATGGTGTCTTCGCCTTCAGCGATGCAGCCAACCGCGGAGAGCGGACAACAGTTGTTCGGTGTTCACCGGCTTTGCCAGATAGTCGGAGGCGCCGGCATCGAGGCATTTCTCGCGGTCGCCTTTCATCGCTTTCGCGGTGAGGGCGACGATCGGCAGACGGCGGAACTTCGGATTCTTCCTGATCTGCTCCATCGTCTGGTAGCCGTCCATCTCCGGCATCATGATGTCCATGAGGACAATGGCGATATGCGGATCGGATTCGATAAGCTTGATCGCCTC
>JBEVFG010000197.1:0-2894 GCA_040512415.1 Pseudolabrys sp.
GCGCATGAAGGCGGGTACCGGCGCCGAGCCGCATTCGCATCCGAACGAGCAATGGATCTATGTCCTTGAGGGGACTTTCCGCGCCACTATCGATGGGAAGGAAATCAACGTGAAGCCCGGCTCGGTTGCCTACATTCCCGCCAATACGGTGCATGCCGGCAAGGCGACGGCGGATGGCGATGTCGTCTTCTTTACAGTCAAGGACGCGTCACACAGCCTGCACGGCATCAAAGCCACCTGAGCAATGCATAACAGAAACGAGCTTGCAACCTTGGGGAGGATTAAATGAAACGCCTGATCGCGGTTCTGTTTGCTGCCCTCGCTTTGAGCGTCGGAATGGCGACGGCGGAAGACCAATATCCGAGCCGGCCGGTCAAGGTGATTGTGCCTTATGCGCCGGGAGGCGCTACCGACATCGTCGCACGTATTGTCGGCGACGCGTTTCAGAAAGTCACCGGGCAGCCGTTCGTTGTTCTCAACAAGCCGGGCGCCTTCGGCATGTTGGCGATCGACGAAATGGTGAAGGCAGCGCCCGATGGCTATACGGTGATGATTGGCAACGTCTCAACCAACGCGATCACGCCGATCATCTACGCCAACAAGATGAGTTTCGACTACGCCAAAAGTGTCGTGGCGGTAACGAACCTGATCGACGTGCCGGCCTTCCTGCTGGTGACCACAGCGAACGATTTTCCGGTGAAATCGTTCGCTGAATTTGTTGCCTATGCGAAGCAAAATCCCGGAAAAGTCAGCTATGGCACCGTCGGTGTCGGTTCTTATCCGCACTATGACATGGCTTATTTGGCCAAGCGTGCGGGTGATCTCGATCTGGTGGCCCTGCCGAACAAGAACGGCGCAGCCGGCGTGATCCAGGACATGCTGCGTGGCGACGTGCAGGCCGCATTTCTCAATGCGGCTTCGAGCGCGGGACAGATACAGGCCGGAAAATTCCGCCCATTGGCCGTGGTCAATCAGTCGCGGCTCAAAGACTATCCGGACATTCCGACCATGAAGGAGGTCGGATATCCCGACGTCGGCACGGTGGCCTGGAATGGCTTGTTCGCACCGGCAGCAACGCCGAAGCCGGTGCTGGAAGCGCTGTTTGCGGCGGTGAACAAAACTCTGAGTTCGCCCGAGGCGATCGAGAAGCTTAACAAGCAGAACTTCAATGTCGTGCCGAACAAGTCCCTTGCGGATGCGAAAACCTGGCTCGACGGCGAAATCAAGCACTGGCAGACCATCACCACCGCCGTGAAGATCGATATGACGCAGTAGAGACCTCGCGGCATGCCACAAGCTCGGTAATGCGTAAGCTTCAAAGGTATGTTTGGCGGCGTAGAAGAAGCACAAGCCGGATAAAAGTTGTCGCCATCGAGCAGGCCGCCTTGACGCCGGCAATGAAATTTCCGGAAACTTTGGAGACGCCGCCAATCCGGCGGCGTTGGCCAACAGCGATCTCGATTGCGGGCAGACCGGCTGCGGCAATCCGCATCAGCATCTCCAGGTTCCAGCCATACGTCATGTCACTCATGCCGAGATGGTCGAGCACATCGCGTCTTATTGCGCGAAATGGCGATAGGTCGCTGAAGCGCGCGCCATAGACCAGGCGCAAGAGCAGGCTGCCGACGCGGGCGGCCATGATCTGTTGCGGCGCCAGACTACCGCTCTCACGCGCGCCACGCGTGCGGGAGCCGAGAACGAAGACCGCTTGCCCTACGATGATCGGTGAGAGCAGTTCGGGGATAAATTCCGCAGGATCGCTGCCGTCGCCATCGAGAAAGACAAGAATTTCGGTGTCCTCGCGTACGGCGGCAATTCCGGCCTGGATGGCACGCCCGTAGCCGCGTCTCGCCTCGACAATCACACGGGCACCGGCTGCGGTTGCCTGGTCGACCGTGCGGTCCCGAGAGCCGCCATCGACGACAACGACCTCGCTCACGCTCTGCGCACGCACGGCGGTTACAACCGCTGCAATTGCCGCTTCCTCGTCGAGGCATGGAATGACCGCCGATACAACGGCCTGGCGATGGACATCCGGCCGCGGCGCATTGCTCTTGCGCGCAATATCGCTCACAGGCTCCAGCGCAGTCCGCAGTTGGCGCAGGCCGCCGGCGGCTTGTCGGAAAGCAGGGCCTTGCGAAATTCGCGATACGCGGGCCCGTTCCAGATTTCCCGCAAGGTTTGCTGCGTTGCATTGCCAAGGGTGTAGTTGTCGTAACCATGCTGTGAAAACGGCGCGATACAGCAAGGCAGCGCCCGGCCATTGGCGGTGAAATACATCAGCGACCAGGGCCGCCGGCAAAGCGACCAGGGCGAACCCTCGTCGGTTCTTTTCAGGCTCAAGCCAGGTTCGGACGCCGCGCCAGACGCGCTGAAGGTGATCCCAAGCGAACTCGCAAGATCCTCGGCTTGCTTGAGATAGGCTGCCTCTTCGCGCGTCAGGCGCTCGAACAGCGCTTGATCCGGCCGTGCCTTCCCGATTGCCGATTGGTCGAAGAACACCAGCCTTTGCAGGTAGACTTCCTTGACGCCGATTTCCGCTGCCAGCCGCACGAATGCCGGCAATTCCGCGACCGTCTCCTTCAAGCCCGTAAGCCAAATGGAGACTTGCGGTTTCAACTGTCCCTCCCGTTCTTGCAGTTCGCGAAAGGCGCGCACATTGCGTACGATGCGGCCGAAATAATCCCTGCCACGAACGGCCTTGAAACTCTCGCGGTTCGACGCATCAAGCGATACGCGCAACTCATCAAGCGCGGCGGCGATCAGCGCACGGCCATTTCGCTCGCTGAGGACCGTCCCGTTGGTGTTGAACAGCACGTAGACACCGCGATCTTTCAGATATCTCACCATGCGCGGGAGGTTCGCCACCAACATCGGTTCGCCGACACCATGCA
>JBEVFG010000198.1:0-7759 GCA_040512415.1 Pseudolabrys sp.
ACCCGATCATCGAGCCCGAGCTGCATGCCGAGTTCGTGGTGATCCAGCCGACGCGGCGCAAGCTGTCGATGCAGGCGCGGATGTTTTTGGAGCGCTTCGAGGCGGAAGTCGCGCATATCCATAACATTTGGGATCGCGCCATCGCGGAGCCGCGCAGGCTCCGCGCCTAGCTCACACCGTCATCCAGGCGCCGTCGGCATCCGCCGATTTGAATACGGCTTCGAGCGCTGCCGCCGTCTGTAAAATGCCGGCGGGCGAGATCGGGAACGCGCCCTGCCCCTGCACCGCCTTGGCGAAATAATCGAGATTGCGGCCGAGATGATTGTCGTGCGGCCGTTCGATCACCTCGGGATCGCCCTTGCCGGCGTAGCGAACAATAACCCGCGTCTCCCCGGCGCTTTCCGCCCAGCAATTCTCGCCGAAAACAGCAATGCGCCAGCGGAACGGCGTCTTGATCGTGGTGCCAAGCGTGCCGGTGGCGCCGTTCTCGAATTCGATCAGCGCTGCGGTGGTATCGCCCGTCGGCAACCTAAGGACACGCGCCCTCGAAAGCGCACTGATCCGCTTCATCGGACCGACCAGATCGCGGAAACAGTCGAGCACGTGAATGCCCATCCCGGTCATTCCGCCGGCGCGGCTTTCCTCGGCTGCCATGCGCCAGTTGTCGGCCGGATAATTCGCCAGCCAATCGTGGCTGTAGTTGCCCTCGACATGCATGATGGTGCCAAACACGCCCGCATCCTTGAGCTCGGCTAGCACCCGCATCGACGGCATCAGCCGGAAATGATGACCGACCCCCAGGACAATGCCTGCGCGCTTACAGGCATCGAGTGCCACCACGGCATCGGCCTTGGTGAGCGCGAAAGGCTTTTCGCAGTACAAATGCTTGCCGGCGTCCGCGATGGCTTCTACCTGCGCGCGATGCTTGGTGTGGGGTGTCGCAAGCAGCACGGCCTGAATCGACTTGTCGGCCAGCACCTCGTCGAGCGATGTTCCAAGCGCAATTTGATGCTCGACCGCGAAATCGCGAACCGAATCGGGCTCGAGCGTGACGCCGCGTACGAAGCGCAACGGCGCGCCGAAGTCGCGCGCTGCCTTGACCAGCGTCTTGCCCCACCAACCGAGGCCAACGATCGCCGTATTGATCATCGGCGGCCTTACACTGCGGCCGGTGCGCCGGGCTGTTTGAGCGGATGCGCGCGTGCGAAGGCATCGATCTTGTTCACCTCGTCGACGATGCGCTTCACTGTCGGATATGGCGCGAGATCGCACTTGAAGTAGGCCGCCCCTACAGCCTGCCCGGCAAGGCAAATGTCGGCAATCGTGATCTGGTCGCCCTGGCAGTAACGTCCGGTCTGCTTTGAACCCGCTAGATGAGTCTCAAGCGCGGTCAAAGCTGACATATGCCAGTGATGGCCCCATTTCAGCACGCCGGCCTCGTCAATCTTGTACTCGTGCGCGAGATATTCACGCACGCGCGGCACGATCAGCGGATGCGTATCGCAAGCGATGATCTGCGCAAGACCACGGACTCGCGCGCGCGCCTTCGGATCTTTCGGCAAGAGCGGCGGATTTGGATGTGTCTCGTCAAGATATTCGAGGATCGCAAGGGATTCAAAAAGTACCGTGCCGTCATCCTCAATCAACGCTGGAATCGCCATCATCGGGTTGACTTTGCGAAACTCGGCTTCCCGCTGGTGACCTTTCATCAGATTGACTTCAATCACCTCGTCGGGCGTGATGCCTTTCAGATTCAGCGCAATGCGCACCCGATAGGTCGCAAGCGAACGCCAGAATGAAAAGAGTTTCATGAATCCCTCCTGTTTCTTATCCCACCCTTCGGCGTTTAGGATTTCTTGCGCGTGGCCCAATAAACCGACATGCGCGATCCGTCGCCACCGCCAAAGCCGTTCTTTGTCGCATCTTCAAAGCCGGTGAGCGTCGCCTTAGTCACGCGCATGTCAGCGCCGTTCGCTTCGCCGGTTTCCACCATCGTGCGCAGGTCTTTCACGCCGTTGGCGATGCTGAAAGTCGTCGGTCCCGGATCGCGCCCCTCGAGCATTGTGACAATCATATCGGCACGGTTCTTCAGCGCGGGATTTGCGCCGTTAGTGTCGACGAAAAGATCGAGTAGGCGCTTCGGCTCCCAGCCGGCCGAGCGTGCGATGGCGAAAGCCTCGCCATAGGCCTGCCAGGCGACCATCAGCGGCAGGTTGATCGCAAGCTTCATCGACGCGCCAGTGCCGACCGGCCCGCAGTGCTCGAGCCGCCGGCAAAGTTGATTGAGCAGCGGTTTGGCGCGCTCCGCGTCGGCGGGCTCCGCGCCCATGAGACCGAGCAGTTTTCCCTGCCGCGCCGGCGCGGTCGAACCGCCAACCGGACATTCAACGAAGGCCGCGCTCTTGGCGCGCACTTTCGGTGCGAGCGCAGCCGGCACCTTGGGCGGCACCGTGCTCATTTCAATGAGCAGCTTGCCTTTCACATCGCCTGCCAGGAGGCCGTTCGGGCCATTGTAAACGGCGTCGATCGCGGCAGCGTCGGTCAGCATCGTGATGGTTGCCTCAACCGCGCCCGCAAGTTGCGCCGGGGTCGACGCGACTTTGGCGCCGGCATCCGCCGACGCCCTGGTCTTCTCAGGTGTGCGATTCCAGACCGTCACTTCGTGACCGACTTCCATGAGCCGCGCCGCGACGGCCGCGCCCATGACTCCGAGACCTGCAACGCCAACTCGCATGCGTCCTCCCATTCTTTCGCGGGGGACGATAGGCGATCAGGAGCCTGCTTGAAAGCGGGCTTGCTGCATCCGCGCGACTCGACAGTCCTACACCCAACGCATAAGAGGGAATGGGCAGTTGGATGCAATTTCGCATCGGGGAGACAATGCATGGCGGTAAGACGGCGCAAGGGCACGGTCGGCGTGATCGGCCTCGGCATCATGGGCGGTGCCTTCGCGAAGAACCTGGTCAAGGCCGGCTGGTATGTTGTCGGTTACGACACCAATCCGGCACGCCGTCGTGAAGCCAGACGCGCGGGGGTCGAGATTGCGCAAAACGCAGTCGAACTTGCGGTCGCCGTTCCGACAATCCTGACCAGTCTTCCCAAGCCGGAGGCGCTTGCCGATACCGTGCGTAAGATCGCGGCGGCCAAGCTCAAGCGCAAATTGCTCGTCGAAATGAGCACCTTCAAAATTTCAGATAAGGAAAAAGCGGCCGCGGTACTGCGCAAGGCCGGCCATCAGATGATCGACTGCCCGGTCAGCGGCACCGGCGCGCAGGCCAAGAATCGCGATCTCGTGTTCTATGCCAGCGGCGACCCGAAGCTCATTGCAAAAATCCGGCCGCTGCTCTCGGCATTTGGTCGCGGGGTTTTCAATGTTGGGCCATTCGGCAACGGCAGCCGCATGAAATACGTCGCGAATCTTCTTGTCGCCATCAACAATGTCGCGTCAGCCGAAGCAATGGTACTTGGCATGAAGGCTGGCCTCGACCCGCGCATGATCGTCGACCTGATCACGGCGGGAGCTGGCAATTCGCGCGTCTTCGAACTGCGCGCACCGATGATGGCGAAAGGCCGCTACGACGACGTGACGATGAAGATTTCCGTCTGGGACAAGGACATGCAGGTGATCGGCGACTATGCGCGCAGGATCCGCGTGCCAACGCCGATATTCAACGCGACCAAGGGGATCTACATCAAGGCAATGAAAAGCGGCTTTGGCGGCCGCGACACCGCGGCGGTCTGCGCGGTGCTAGAAAAGATGGCGAAGGTCAGGCGACGCAAGCGCTAGCCCGCGTCCTCGACGCTCTTGCGTCCTTCTTCGTGTTCTGTAGCCTGCCCACCCCATAAAAGAACAATCCTTGGGAGGGGCGAAGGTAGATGCCGTCGCATCAGCAACGCACCGAGATCCGCGATGGGATGCGGATCGACTGGGACGTGCCGATCACGATGAACGATGGTCTCGTGCTGCGCGCCGACATTTTTCGCCCGGTGAAAGACGGCAAGGATCCCGTCATCCTCAGTTACGGACCCTACGCGAAAAGTCTCGCATTCCAGGACGGATATCCGAGCGCCTGGCAGCGCATGGTCGACAAATATCCTGACGTGACCGCCGGGTCGAGCAATCTCTATCAGAGCTGGGAAGTGGTCGATCCGGAAAAGTGGGTGCCGCACGATTACGTATGCGTGCGTGTCGACTCGCGCGGTGCCGGATGCTCGCCGGGCTTCATCGATCATTTCTCCCCGCGCGAGACGAAAGATTTCTACGACTGCATCGAGTGGGCAGGCGTGCAGCCGTGGTCGAATGGAAAAGTCGGGCTCAACGGAATTTCCTACTACGGCATTAACCAGTGGCACGTCGCATCGCTGCAACCGCCGCATCTTGCCGCGATGTGCATCTGGGAAGGTGCCGCCGACTGGTATCGCGACATGACGCATCACGGCGGCGTGCTCTCGACCTTTTGGGAAAACTGGTACGACATGCAGGTCAAGACCGTTCAGTACGGCGCCGGCGAACGCGGTAAGCGCAGCCGCGTTCACGGCGAATTGGTATGCGGACCGGAGACGTTGTCGGACGCGGAGCTCGCGAGGAAGCGAGCCGACTTCGGCACCGAGATCGCGTCACATCCGATGGACGACGACTATCACCGGGCGCGATCGGCGAAGTGGGATAAGATCGTCACCCCGTTGTTTTCCGCAGCCAACTGGGGCGGCCAGGGATTGCACCCGCGCGGCAATTTCGAGGGATTCGTGCGCGCCGCCTCCAAGCAGAAATGGCTGGAGGCCCATGGCATCGAACATTGGACACATTTCTACACCGACTACGGACGCGAGCAGCAACTGCGCTTCTTCGACTATTTCCTGCACGGCAAGAAAGAAGGCTGGGCAAAACAACCGAAGGTGCCGCTGCAGGTACGGCACATCGACAGGTTCGCACCACGTGCCGAAAGCGAATGGCCGCTCAAGCGCACGCGATGGACAAAATTCTATCTTGACCCGTCAGCGATGACGCTGACGACCAAAAAGCCGTCGGGCACCGCGCAACTGAAATTTGTGGCAATGAGCGACGGCTTGACCTTCCTTACGCCGCCGCTCGCCAAAGAGACGGAGATCACAGGACCGTCCGCGCTGAGATTGTTCGCTTCTTCCTCGACCTCGGACGCCGATTTCTTCATCGTGCTGCGCGTGTTCACCGGCGATCTCAAGGAAATCGTATTCCAGGGCGCGATCGACCCGCACACGCCGATCGGACAAGGTTGGCTACGCGCATCACACCGCAAGTTGGACAAAAAGCTGTCGAGGCCATACCGGCCCTACCATACGCACGATGAAAAGCAGCCTTTGAAAAAGAATCAGGTCGTAGAACTCGACGTCGAAATCTGGCCGACATCGATCGTCGTTCCCGCCGGTTACCGCGTCGGCCTGTCGATCCGCGGCAGGGACTATGAATATGGCGGGGCAAGCGGCGGCAAGCTGTCAAACTTCAAGAACGAACTGAAGGGGTGCGGCCCGTTCCTGCATGACGATCCGCGCGACCGGCCGCCCGCCATTTTCAGCAGCACCACCAGCCTGCATTTTGGTCGCGGCAAGGCGCCCTATCTGCTGCTGCCGGTCATCCCGCCGAAAAAGCGGGCACCCGGTCGAAAGTAACGTCATGCATATAAGCGAATGCGAGATGACGCGGCTTTACACGAGCGGCGTGCGGCCATTTGGGGTGTTCATTCGTATCGGACCTAAGGTAAGCTTCGCGGCAACCTTCGAACCAACAGAAGGAAAAAGGGGGGAATGGGTACGCAATTCTGGGTAGTCCAGGCGTTCAATGGCGTGTCCTACGGCGCGTTGTTGTTTCTCGTCGGGGCCGGCCTGTCGCTGATCTTCGGCGTGATGCGCATCGTCAATCTTTCGCACGGCTCCTACTTTTTGCTCGGTGGCTACGTCGCCCTTTCCGTCATCGGGACCACCGGCTCCTGGCTGCTGTCGATACCGATTGCCACGCTCACCATCGCTGTCGTTGGCTTGATCATGGAGCGCCTGTTCCTGCGGCCGGAAGGCCACGCCAAGCTCGTGCGCGACGCCCTTATCGCGCTTGGGATCGCGCTCGTAATCCGGCTGATGATCGGCCCAATCCTGCCGCAACTGTTGCCCGGCCAGATCGGCGGCATTATTCAGGTCACACTGGTCGTGATCGTCTTCGCCATTCCTATTTTCCTGCTGTTGCAGCGCATATCGGCCGTCGCAATCGAAGCCGATGTGTTACGGCAGGTGTTGATGACTGTCGGCTTCGCGTTCCTGTTGCAACAGGCCGCGCTCGACATTTGGGGCGGCAACAATTTCGACATCCAGCCGCCAAGCGCGTTGACGCAAAGCCTCGTTATCGGTGGCACTTATCTGCCGCTCTACCGGCTGTTCATGATTGTCGGGGCCCTTGTCATTGGTATCGTGCTTTGGCTGGCGATGGAAAAGACGCGGATGGGTGCCTCAGTGCGCGCTACCGTCGACGACGCGCAGATGGCGCGCGGCGTCGGCATTGACACCAACAAAATCTCGATGCTGATCTTCGCGCTGGGTGCCGGCATGGCCGCGCTGGGCGGCGTGATCGGCGGCGCCTTCCTCGGCGTCTATCCAGGCCTCGATTTCGAGATGTTGCCGATCGCTTTTGCGGTCGTCATCATCGGCGGCATGGGCTCGCTCGGCGGCGCCGCGATCGGTGCGTTGCTTGTCGGTCTCGCCGACAATTTCGGCAAGGCCCTGTTTCCCGAGCTGGCCTACTTCACCCTCTATGCGCCGATGGTGCTGATCCTCGCGATCAAGCCGACCGGCCTCTTCGGACGTGACTGACGGCACATGGGCACACAAAATTTCAAGATCGCGGCCGTCATCGTCAGCCTGCTCGTCTTGCTGATCATCGTCCCCTACTGCAATTCCTTCGTCATATTGCTGGCGACGCGTGCGATGGTTTTCGCTATTTTGGCGATGAGCCTCGACATTCTTCTCGGCTTCACCGGCCTCGCTTCGCTGGGCCAAGCCGCCTATTTCGGGGTCGGCGCCTACCTCACAGCCATTCTCGCCAATAATTACGGCTTCGGGCTGAAGTGGGATTTCTGGCTGATGATCCCGATCGGCCTGACGGTTGGCGGCGTGCTTGCGGCATTCTTCGGGCTGTTCGCAATCCGCGCGACCGGCACTTACTTTTTGATGATCACGCTCGCGCTCAGTCAATGCGTGTGGGGCCTTGCCTACCGATGGAATTCGATGACCGGCGGCGACAACGGCATCACGATGAAAGGCGGACGACCGCAATTCGGCATCGACCTCTCAAACGATATCAATTTCTTCTATCTCACCTTCGGGTTTTTCGCGGCAACGCTGCTTGCGCTTTACATCCTGGTCCGCTCGCCGTTCGGCAAGAGCCTGCTGGGCATCCGCGAACGCGAGCTGCGCATGCGCATTCTCGGCTATAATGTGTGGCTGCATAAATACGTCGCCTTCATCATCGCCGGCGCTTTTGGCGGGTTGTCGGGCGTACTGTGGGCACACGCCAACGGCATCGTGACGCCGGAAACCGTGGTGTTGACGACGTCGGTCGACGCGCTGCTGATGACGGTTCTAGGTGGCGCCGGGACGCTGGTCGGCGGCGCGATCGGCTCGGCAATCGTGTTCGGGCTTCGTGAATATGTCAGCACACTGGTTCCGTGGTGGCAGTATGTGCTGGGCGGGGTTTACGTTCTGACGATCCTTTATCTCCCAACCGGGCTGATGGGGA
>JBEVFG010000199.1:0-5772 GCA_040512415.1 Pseudolabrys sp.
TGCCGGAGATCGAGGTGTCGAAGGCACTCGCGGGTGCAGTCGTCGACCACCACCAGGATGCGCAGATCCGGCAGATGATCGGGAAAATGCGCTACGGGGTGTCCTCGTTAAAGCCTCACACGTTCAGCCGCGCTGCGGCCCAAATAGGCTTGGCGCACGCGATCGTCATTGCGCAACGTCGCGCAGTTACCGCTCGCGACGATCGATCCAGTCTGCAACACGTAACCTCGGCTCGCGGTCTCCAGCGCGTAGCGCGCGTTCTGCTCGACAAGGAGGACGCTCGTGCCAGCGGCATTAATCGCCTTGATGGTGCGAAAAATATCCTGCACGACCAGAGGGGCGAGACCGAGTGAGGGTTCATCAAGGCAAATGAGGTGCGGCTCGGACATCATCGCGCGGCCGAGGGCCAGCATCTGTTGCTCGCCACCAGACAGCGTGCCCGCCTTTTGGCGTGCACGCTCGTGCAGGCGGGGGAACATGTCGAAGATCTTCCCCATGAGGCCGTGTACCTTGGCGCCGTCCTTACGGTACTTAAAAGCGCCGAGCTCCAGGTTCTCACGCACCGTGAGGAATGGAAAAACATGCCGACCTTCGGGGACAAGCGAGATCCCGAGGCCAGTACGCTCATAAGAAGGCAAGCGCGTGATGTCCTCTCCGCGGAAACGGATCGCGCCGGTGCGCGGCAAGAGCGCGCCGGCGATGGCACGCAGCGTGGTGGATTTTCCGGCACCGTTTGCGCCGATCAGCGTTACTATCTCACCCGCATCGACATGAAAACTGACGTCGCGGCAAGCCGAAATCTCGCCATAGGCAAGCTCGAGTCTTTCCGCTGTCAGCAGCGCGCTCATATCAAGCTCCAAGGTAGGCGGCGACCACGCCTGGATCGACTTGGGCTTCGGCCGGCGCGCCCTCGAAAAGATACTGTCCGTAATCCATGACCAGCACGCGGTCAGCAACCTTCATGACCAGATCCATATTGTGCTCGACAATTACAACGGTCATTCCGCCGGCGCGCAATTGAGTGATCCGGTCGAGAAGTTTCTCGACTTCGGCTGCATTCAGGCCGGCGGCGGGCTCATCCACCACGAGCAGACGAGGCGAGGTCGCAAGCGCGCGGGCGATCTCAAGCATCCGCTGCTCGCCATAGGCAAGCGAGCCCGCCCGGGCCTTCGCCCGTTCTTCGAGACCAACAAAGGAGAGAAGCTTCCTCGCCTCGTCTCGGCAGCGTGCGTAGTCACGCCTAAACGCGGTCCCCTGGAGAACATATTGCCAGGCTGGGATGTCGTGATGGATGTGAAAGCCCGCAATGACATTATCGAGCACTGGGAGGTGCTTAAAAAGGCGGATCTTCTGGAACGTACGCGCCAAGCCGAGCCGGACCCGTCGGTGTGCCTTTAGCCCGACGAGATCCACACCATCAAGGCTCATCGTGCCGGAATCCGGCTGATAAAGTCCGCTCATCAAATTGAGTAGCGTCGACTTGCCGGCGCCGTTCGGCCCGATTATCGCAAACACGCCGCCGTGGGGGATATTGAGCGAAATGTCACGAACCGCATGCACGCCCCCAAAGCTCTTGTTCAGGGATTTGCTGCGAAACAGAACCTTATCCGAGTTGCGCCGCCCGTCCGCCTGACCCGCTACCCTCCCTGATATGTCATCGCTCATCCGGCTTCCAGCCTGGCTCGCAACCGGTCAAACTGCGCGCGCACGATTTGGGCGGCTTGTACGATGCCTCCCGGCATGAACAGCACAACCAGCGTGAGGGCCGCGCCGTAGAGGACGAGACGAAGATCGCCGAACCCGCGCAACACCTCGGGCAGAACTGTGAGCAGGATCGCGCCCCAGACCGGGCCGATCAGGGTTCCCATACCACCGACGATCACCATGGCAAGGATTGTGAACGACTCGGTGATGATGAAGGCATCTGGAACCAACGTGCCGACGGAGCTCGCATAGAAGGCACCGGCCGCGCCTGCGACCGCCGACCCTGCGCCGAAGGCGAACACTTTCCAGGCCGGGCAGTTAATGCCGAGCGAAGAAGCTGAGACCTCGTCCTCTCGGATTGCGGTGAGTGTCTCGCCGATCGGTGAGCGGACGAGCTGGTCGAGCAGAACGTAGAAAAGCAGTGCGAAACCTGCGACCAGATAGAACATGTTCGCCGAATTGCCGAAAGAGATGACCGGCAGGCCGGGCAGCGCAATCTCCGGCGGCGGCTTGATGCCGTAGATGCCAAGCGGCCCTTGCGTCAGGCTGATCCAGTTCACCAGCACCTGGTGCACGATGACGGCAAAGCCGAGGGAGGCGATCGCAAGGTAATGGCCGCGCAACCGGACCGCAAACATCGACAAAGCCATTCCCGCTGCACCCGCCAATACGATCCCGCAGAGGAACGCCACCCAGAATGGCAAGCCGAGCTTCGTAATGACCAGCGTCGAAACATAGGCACCAATGCCGTAAAACGCGGAGTGGCCAAGGTTCAGTTGGCCGGCGTAACCGAGAATGAAATCGAGCCCAATGGCCAGCATGACGTTGAGCGCGCACACGATCAGATTTGTACGCCAATAAGAGTCCTGAAAGACGAGCGGCAGAAGCCCAATGGTGACAATGGCGCCGAGAAGCCACCAGCGCCGGCTCACGCTGCTGCGATCGAAGGGGTTGGCAAGCTCGGTATGATCCCGGCTAGACATTCTCTTCGCGCTTTTCGGCGATGAGTCCCGTGGGACGGAAGGCAAGCATCATGAGGAGCAGCGTGAAAACTACAATGTCGATCAGTCCCGGATTGACGAACTGGGTTGTGTAGCTCTCGATCAGCCCGACTAGGAGCCCTGCGATAATCGTCCCTTCGACGTTTCCGAATCCGCCAATGATCACGATGGCGAAAGCCTTCACGATCACGGTCGTGCCCGCAAAGGGCGTGAGCACCAGAATGGGCCCAAGCATGGCGCCGCCCATGCCCGCGAGCGCCGAGGCGATCACGAAGGTCAGCATAATGAGATGATTGGGATTGATGCCCATGAGGCCCGCAGTTTCGCGGTCTTGCGCGACTGCGCGTAGCGCCTTGCCCATGAAGGTGAATTTCATGAAAGCATAGAGCAAGGCGATCGTCAGTGTGGAAACGGCAATGATGATGAGGTTCTGTCCGGTGATAAATGTGCCGCCCCACAGCCGGATGACTTGATTACTATAGGGGCTGTCGAAGGCATATGGGATGGGCCCAAACCACAGCAACATCACGTTCTGCAACAGTACGGATACGCCAATGGTGGCGATCAGCGGTAGCAATTCACTTCCACGTTCTCGCAACGGTGCAAAGATTGCCGCATTCACGAGCCACCCAAGGATAGCGCCGACTAGCAGGGCGACAGCAATGCTGGCGAGATAATTGCCGCCGAAGGTGAACGTGAAGAAATAGGCTGCGAATGCGCCGATAGTGACGACGTCCGCATGCGCGAAGTTGATTTGGACGAGTACGCCATAGATTAGGGTGAGCCCCAATGCCACGAGCACATAGAGGCTCCCAAGTACGACACCGTTGATGCCTTGCTGGAGTAGGACGGTCGACATGACCACCGCTCAGTTCCAGCCGAGCGCCTTCCAGGAGAGGTCCGGCAACGTCTCCATGTAGTGGATGGTGTCCATCTTGATGTTCTGGTTGGTCTTGTCGAACTCGACACTGCCAGTCACGCCGAAGAAGTTCTTCGTTCCCGCCATGATGTCGCGGACCGACTGCGCATCTGTGGCGCCGCGGCGAACCACGTCGGCAATGAGCAAAATCTGATCAAAGGCGTGCGCATTGATGTGCGTTGGGTCCTGGTTGTATTTCGCTTTGAAGGTCCGGATGAAATCTTGCACAACTTCGCGCTTGTCGGTCGGATCGAACTGGACGATGCGGACGTAGCCAAGCGACGCCTTGCCGGCCTTCTGCTCGAAACCGAACGGCAGCCAGATCGTACCGAGCTGGATCGATTGCCCGCCGCCACCCTTTGTCACTCCAGCTTGTGCCAGTGCCTGCGTGATGCGCAGGCCCTGGCCTTCGAGCGTGTAGGTGGGAATGACGTCCACCTTGCCGAGACCCGTGATGCGCGTTGCGATCGAGGTAAAATCGTTCACATCTCGGCCGAAGCCAATATCGGCCAGGATTTGTCCGCCGAGCGACTTGAACGTATCGCCGAAAACTTTTGCATTGCCAATCCCGGCATTGGTGTTCTCGTAAAGCAGCACCGCCGTGCGCGCGTTGAGGCGCTTATAGGCATGAGTAGCGATATCGACGCCCTGCATCACCTCGTTCGGCATGATGCGGAACGTCCACGGGTTGCCCGGATCGGTGATCTTGATCGAAGATGAGCCGGCATTGAGCAGCGGCACCTTCGCCTGCTCCATAACCGGCATGATCGCAAGGGTAGCGTCAGAGCACTCCTCGCCGACAACCACAAGCGGCTTGTACTGTTCGAGCAGGCGCTTGGCGGCCTGCGTCGCCGGCAGCGGGCTGCATGCCGAGTCCTCGAATTTGACCTCGAGCTTGTAGCCATTGACGCCGGTCTTATTGAACTGCTCGATCGCCAGTTCAATTCCCTGCTTGTCCTGGGCGCCAAAATAGGCGCCCGGGCCCGACATGGGGAAGAGTCCCCCGATCTTGATCAGTTTATCTTGCGCGTGGGCGGGGTTCGCAACAGCGAACATGCCAAGAATTGCAACCATGCCAAGACAAAAAATGGCCGAGCGGGTTTTCATGGTCACCCTCCGTTAAAGAAGCTCATTAAAGCCCCAAAAGACGACACTTGCCAACCTGTCCAAGGTCGGGCTGCGCCGGTTGGCCGCCGCGAGGGCCGCACGCATGTTGTGCACGGTGCCGTGTTCACACCTGCGCAGCTGCACAGATTGCTGCGGCTACGAACAGACCGACAAGTTCGATAGCCGTAAATGGCATCGCCACGCTCGAACGAAGGGATTTCGCAAAAGCAGGTAGCCGTGGCTGACCGACTTATCCTGACCAAATTGGATATTGCCGGAGCAGCACAGTGTACGTCATCTACTCGGCGCCGAACATGCCAACCGCGACGGCCAGAACGAACGGCGCGACATCAACCAGCCCTGCCTATGCGTCTATGGGACGCACGGTGTCGAGCCGTGGGGTCTTGCAGCCAGTATGGTGAGGCCCGGTAATGGCCGTTCCGTTGAAGCAGTTGCTCGCCGACAGCAAACGTCTCGTCGCACCCGACTTATTCGATCCAGCCAACGCCGAGGTGACCTTTACCATCTCGAGCAACGATCTGCCTTCACCCTCCCGGCCAGCCGGCGGCCGAACTTTTCGTGGCGCGTGTCGCTGCCTGATCAACGTTTCGCCCGTTCTGCGCTACACCGCGTTGCTACTTGCCAAGCGCTGCTGACCCTCTTGGGGCAGGTTGAGCGTGCTGCAACCGACTGCCCATCGTCGGCTGGATGTTATCCCAGCGGCACCGCCACGGCGGGAGGGAGGAAGCCAATGATCGGCATGCGGCGGCGCGATTTCATCACACTCTCGGTGGTGGGGCGGCGGCTTGGCCGCGCTAGCGCCGCCGCTCGCCACATCGACGCCTCATTGGCTATAGTTGGCGCGCAGAGGTGGCCGGAGGCAGGCCCGCGCAAGTACGGAAACGTTCCATGGACACCGTCGAGGCAGGCGGACTAAGCGTTGCGAAAGCTCTTTATGATTTCATGAATGACGAGGCTTTGCCCGAAACGGGGCTCGCGGTCGAACGCTTCTGGGACGGGCTTGGTGCGATCATACGCGGC
>JBEVFG010000200.1:0-4086 GCA_040512415.1 Pseudolabrys sp.
GAAATTCGTTCTCCGATCAGCCGTTTCATTTCCTCAAGCCGCAACAGCGGACCTGAAAACGCAAAACAGTCGTCAGTCAGCTGCGCCATTATCGCCCTCTCGTAGCGACGGCGTCCGCCAGCGGCACCGCGTGCTTGAGCAGATAGTCGCCTATTACCTCGACGTCATTGAGGTCGATGACAGGAATTTTTACGTTTGGCAAAGCGACGTCCGAAGCGACCGCAACCACATGCGGGTCGTCGGGATGAATTAACGGCTTGCCGTTTGCGGCGCGGTGAATTTCAAGCTTTGGGAATGAATCACGTTTGAAGCCCTCCACCAAAACGAGATCCACCGGAGACATCCTGGTCACCAGCGCACCTAAATCCCATTCCAGTTCCTCGCGGAGCTCATGCAGTATGGCCCATCGCTTGGCGGAAGAGATGACGACCTCGGTTGCGCCAGCGGCGCGGTGAAAAAAGGAGTCCTTGCCGGGTTGGTCGAGATCAAACCCGTGATGAGCATGCTTGAGCGTGGATACTTTGACCCCTCGCGCAATTAACCGTGGGATCAGCTTTGTGATGAGCGTTGTTTTTCCGGAGCCGCTCCAGCCTGCGAGTCCGATGATGCGCATGACAGTCTGTTTGGGCATGTTCATGCTTAGGCGGCTCGTGGCCTTCACCTTACAAAACCAATCCTAGCGAGAGCAAAATCCCGAACAGGAACTGCGTAAAAACTGTCCGAACCAAAATTTTGTTGAAACCACGCCCGCGTGGTTCGCGCACGAAATAATAAATCATTCCGAGTGCCACGGGCAGAGCAATCAAAGCAGGCCAGACAAAACCTCGTGGCAACCTGTCGCCAATTGGAAGCAATAGCGCAAATGGAGAGAGCATCAGCCCGGCATAAATCAAAGCGGTGACACTGGGTCCCGCTACGATCGCCAGCGTCCGTCGGCCGACACGCGCATCAGCTTCGGCATCGCGATGGTTGTTTACGAGGAGCACCGCGCCCGCGAGCAGGCCGAGCGCCAGGCCAGCTTCGATTGCCGCAGAATTGAGTGCACCAGTGCAAAGCCAATAGACACCACACACCGCGCCAAGTCCAAAGAAGATCACAACGAACAGTTCGCCAAGCGGCGTATACGCAATCGGCATCGGCCCACCCGTGTAGGCCCAGCCGGACAAAATCGAAAAAATGCCCAGCAAAAGAATTGGCCAGCCTCCTACCGCAACGAGATAAAGGCCGAGAAGCCCCGCAAGAGCAAAACAGACCATTGCGCCGCGCTTGACGGCAGTTGCCTCCAACAGCCCGGAAGCCGTCACGCGCGGTGGTCCCACACGATCGGGTCCATCGCCACCGCGCTCTGAATCCGCCGCGTCGTTGTGGAGATTCGTGCCCAGCTGGATAAACATGCTGGCAACAAGCGCCGCGACGATTGCTCCCCAATGCAGCTCCCGTTCGACCGCCCAAGCGAGCGCTGCGCCGACAATGACCGGTGTCATCGAAAGGGTAAGCGTCCGTGGACGCCCCGCCATAATCCAAGGTGACAACTGCATGGCTACACAATCTACGGTACCGTAGACATGACCGTATATATGCAGAACGCCCGGCTGCGAAGCCGGGCGTTCTTTAATTGCACTTTGCAAATGATTATTCGGCCGGGCGCATCGCCCCGCCTTTGACCTTGTCCGCCTGTATCTCCTCCTTGGCCCAAAGACTGTGATGTTCCTTGGCCCAGTTGAGATCGACGTTGCCGTCGGCCATTGCCCCGAACGCACCTTCCATCCCGACGGAACCGAGATAGATGTGGCCGAGAATAAGCGCGACGAACAACACACCGACGACGGCGTGGAAGATTTCCGCCAGCTCCATGTTGCCGACTGTCAGCCCCGAGTAGAACGGGAACATCAGCATGAAACCGCTTATGATCATCGCCGCACTGGCAAATATGATGATCCAGAACAATATTTTCTGGCCGGCATTGAATTTGTAAGCCGGCGCGTGCGTGCTGTCCGTCTTGTCGAACATGCCGCCGCCTTGCTTAAGCCACTGGACATCCACGGCGGTCGGCAAGTTACGCCCGATCCACATCACGAACATCAGTAGGACACCAAGAGTGAAGCCAAAGCTCAGGAAGTTGTGAGCATATTTTGCCCATTCCGACCATGCACTGAAGGCTTCCGGACCCATCCACGGCAGGAGCAGTACCCGACCGAATGTGATGTTGAGACCGGTTATGCCGAGGATGACGAACGTGATAGCCGTCAGCCAGTGCACAAAGCGTTCCAGCACGTCGAAGCGCAGAACATTTATCCCTGAATATCCCGATTTGACGCGCATCGGCCCGCGCCACAGATAAAACAGGACGAGAACGACCAGCATGCCGATAATGGAAAGTCCACCGATCCATTTCAGCGTTACGGTGTGAAAATGGCGCCACTCACGACCAGCCGGGTGAACGAGCACGGCAGACTTGGAGTCGGGAATGGTAACGCGACCCTGAATCGTATTCAGCTGCTGCAGCAGCTGTTGCTCCTTCACGGCATCGGCGTTCGGATTAATCGGCTGCTGCGCCGATACCGGGGCCGATATTGCGACAATGAATGCGAGCGCCAGCGCGCCGGCGATCAAGCGCATTTGCGCCACAAGTTTCGCCATGCGTTTCCCTCCTGCCTTCAAGTGTTTTTCTAATCCGATTGGCGGTGCAGCGAAGGCCGCACCGCCAGGTTGCATTACGTTGCGATCGACTCGCGATAGGCGGTCTGCCAGCCCCACGCACCGGACCCGTAGCCGCGCCTCGACACCCGTTCCTTGTAGATCTGGGCGATGACATCGCTATCGCCGGCGAGCAGCGATTTGGTCGAGCACATTTCGGCACACAACGGCAGCTTGCCTTCGGCCAGCCGGTTGGCACCGTATTTCTCGAACTCTTCCTTGCTGCCATCGGCTTCCGGGCCGCCGGCACAGAACGTGCACTTGTCCATCTTGCCGCGCGAACCGAAGTTGCCGACCTTCGGATATTGCGGCGCTCCAAACGGACAAGCGTAGAAGCAGTAGCCGCACCCGATACACAGGTCTTTCGAGTGCAGCACCACCGAGTCCGCCGTGGTGTAGAAGCAATTCACGGGGCAAACCGCCGCGCAGGGCGCGTCGGTGCAATGCATGCAGGCCATGGAGACCGACCGTTCGCCCGGCTTGCCGTCATTGAGGGTGACGACACGCCGGCGGTTGATGCCCCAGGGCACTTCGTGTTCGTTCTTGCAGGCCGTGACGCAGGCGTTGCACTCGATGCAGCGGTCGGCGTCGCAGAGAAATTTCATTCGCGCCATGGTCGTAGCTCCTTACGCTGCTCGAATCTGACAGAGGGTGACCTTCGGCTCTTGCATACCCGTCGCCGGGTCATAGCCGTAGGACGTGATCGTGTTCGCGCTTTCGCCGAGCACGACCGGATCGGCACCCGCCGGGTAGTTACCCCGCAGGTCCTCACCACCGAACCAGCCACCGAAGTGGAACGGCATCCAGGCGACGCCTTTGCCGACACGCTCGGTGACCAGGGCCTTCACCTTGGCCTTGGAGCTGTTTTCAGTACCGGTGACCCAGACCCAGCCGCCATCCTTGATCCCGCGCTCGGCCGCATCGGCAGGATTGATCTCGATGAACATGTCCTGCTGCAGTTCGGCGAGCCACTTGTTGGATCGCGTCTCTTCGCCGCCGCCTTCATATTCGACCAGCCGGCCGGACGAGAGAATAAGCGGGAATTGCTTGGCGATTCCCTTCTCCACCGCCGCCTTCTGCACCGAGAAGCCGATATTCGGCAGCCGGAACTGTTTGGCGTCGGGCAGCGTCGGGTACTTCTCCACCAGGTCGAGCCGCGGTGAGTAGATCGGCTCGCGGTGCACCGGGATCGGGTCCGGCAGACCGAAAGCGTTCATGCGCGCCTTGCCGTTTCCGTAGGGGATGCAGCCGTGCTTCAACGCCACGCGCTGCACGCCACCGGAGAGATCGGTGGACCAGGAGACCGCGTCGGGAGTGGTGGGGTTGACCTTGTTGATCACCGCCAGTTCGGCCTCGGTCAGGTCCTTGTCCCAGCCGAGTTTCTTCAGC
>JBEVFG010000201.1:0-4523 GCA_040512415.1 Pseudolabrys sp.
GCAGCAAACCTACGCGCGAGTCGCGGTGACGCGGATGGCGGATGCAAGAAGCGTCATCGCTTCGAGCGCCGGTCGCGCAGGAGAACGCAGAGGGGCCCTGGGTGAATATTCTTGCCGTTCGCGAGGAGGACAAGGATAAGCCGTGGGTGAGGCAATTGATCGAGGCCTACCATTCTGGTCCTGTGAAGGCGTTCCTGGAGACACGATTCAAGGGCGCCTATACCGCGACCTGGTAGCCCGATGAAGGGGCTCTGCAAGTCAGCATGTAGATCGGGCAGGGCGACCTGTTCCTGTTGTGCGGGCTATCGCCGCGCAATGGCTATGGCGCTTTCAATTCGGCAAAGGTCGGGCTTCGGATTCCGCGCGGGGCGATGGCGAAGGAATACGCCGAGGACGGCATTCATGTCGGTCATGTCGTCGTCGCATACTATACCCGTGTTTGGGTTTGATTATCCCTAGACCTTTTTGCGGATGTTGCTCGGAAATGGACACGACGTCCACGCTGTCGTTCCCGTTGTGTTCGTTTCCAGCGACTTCATCACTCGTCGATCGGCTTCCTCTGAGCTAAGCGACAACCTCGTCCACGGCGCTGATGCCGAACTTTCTCGCGGTTGGCCTGCGCGATGTAACGGGCCGGCATCTGCGCGGCCGGTCCAGCCGAACACCGCCATCATCCGGCTCTCGTTGCATTCAGCATAAGCGGCCACGTCCGCTCGCGCCTTGCGCACCACTGGCAGCTCTTCTTTGGCTCGTTGACACCGATGGCAGGAACCCGCCGCTCTCGCGCGACCTTTTGCCTTGTCCGAACAAAGTCCAGCGGTCGGATTACGTCCTTCTCGAGGTAGCCTCCGTCGATCATCCAGCGGATCATGCCGCGCAGGAGCCGACAAGAGGTTACTGTCCTCCGAGGGCGGGCAGTCATTTCCGCCGTGGTCACCTGGCGGGCTCAAGACCGCGTCGGATTCCCGCCGTTCTCGATGAGCAGGCTTTCGATCAATCCGGTAGCGCGTCTGACGGCGCGGTTGGTCAGAAGCAGCTTGTTTCTATCACCGGCCAATCATGACTTCGCACGCTCCGCCGACGTCGTCGATGCCGTTTAATTTCGGAAAGTCCGCTGCACGCCGAATGCAAGAGGACCTGCAGGCGACCCGGGCGCACCGGACGCAAGAATTGTTCCGTTTGTACGGAACCAAAGCAATAAACTGGCGTCTTCAACAAGATAGTTTGTTAGGCTGCTCAATCTGTACTGGCGAGATCACCGATTCGGCACCCCTCAAACCGCGGTCGCGTGAAGGCCTCCACGAGCTCTGCTTTTACGACGACCGGATTTCGAGAGCTGCACCGCGGCGCTGAAACGCTTTCGACCGAGGGTGCCGCTCAATCATCCTTCGACCGAAGTGTAACACGATTGGGGAACGATGCCCGATGAATCTACGCCGTTTGTCACGAAATTAGCTCGTCGAATGGCATTGCCGATATCAGATGAGCAGGCCCTTGTACGCGGGGCCTCGGCGCCGCGGCACGCGCTCAAAGGCGAATGCTTGATCAATGAGGACACGGAATTGTCGTCGTTGCTCATTCTTCGCAGCGGGATGGCGCGGGCGGTACGCACTTTTTCGAACGGCAATCAGCAAATTGTCGCGGTGTTCGTGGAAGGAGATATTTTGAACGCCGGTGAGATCGTGTTTCGTCAATCCAAGAATTCGATATATGCCCTCACTACAGCCAGCTACTCTTCGATTCCGCTCGGCCAGTTGAACGAGCTGATGGTTGCCCGGCCGGCGATCGCTCGCGCGCTTTGGTTGGAAACAGCCGCGCAGGCTGCGATTCAGCAGGAATGGATGGTCTGGCTCGGAAAGCGCGCGGCTGAACCCAGGCTAGCACACTTTCTGTGTGAAATGTCGCACCGATTGCAGATCAGCGGACGAGACACGCGCGCATCCTTCGAGTTTCCTCTGACACAATCCGATCTTGCAGACACTCTCGGGTTATCGACGGTGCACGTCAATCGGATCTTGCAGATCTTGCGAAGCCGGGGTCTGATCGAACTTATCCGAAGCCGCCTAAATATTTTGGACAAAGAGGGTCTTTACGCGATCGCGGAGTTCGACCCGCAATATCTCGATGGCCGGAAACCCACTGACCAAAAGGGAGCGACCTGATGCCCCATTTCTTTTTCAACTACACCTCTGGGGGCGCGACTTGTGTGGACGATGTCGGGACGGAGTTTTCCTCGCTCGAATCGGCCTATCTGGATGTTTGTGAAACCGCCTTGGCCATGGCTTTTGAAAAGCTGCGCGCGCGACAGGACCCGACAACCGATTCGTTCGAAATCATGGACGACGAGAAAAACCTGCTGATGCAAGTGCCGTTTTCCGAGGTGTTGCGACCCGGAGGAGGGACAAACATTTCGTTCATCAGGCTTCAAACCGGTTTGGCCCTGGAAAATTGCCGGCGACAGGCTGCGCGAAGCGAGAGGCTGAAGAACGAACTGCGCGCGGAGTTCGCGAGAACAAGAAAGTCGTTCGATGCCATTCGCTCAAATTTGCCGACTTTCCATCCCGGGTAACCGGGAATTCGCTTCTTTTTCGAGGCCAATCTTCCTCCAAGAAGGTAAGATGGATTCCTTGCAGCGCTAATTGACCGGTTCTTGCCAGTCCAGCTCTCCTTCGGACCGGCCTATCGTCCTCCCCGGAGCTCGCTCGCAGGCATCTGCAGGCTCCATTGCAATCCGTCGGGCGCGAGACGAACCTCGATGGTGGCATCGAGAGAACGCGTGACCATTTGATCAGTGACAAAACTGCCAAAGCCTTTGCGTATGGCCGGTTTCACCGCTGGACCACCCTGTTCGCGCCACTCCATCCGGAAGGAGTCGGGGGTGTCGCCACCCTCGTCAAAATCCCAGCTCACGACAACCTTGCCACCAGGCGCCGACAGAGCGCCATATTTGGACGCATTGGTCGCGAGTTCGTGCAGCGCCAGCCCAAGGGTCTGAACCGTCGAGGCGGCTATTGTAATCGGTGGTCCGACCATTTGGAGCCGCGCGGTATCGGTACCAATGAACGGCGTGAGCTGAGCCTCGATCAATTTGCCTAGAGAAACGCCCTTCCACTCCTGTTCGACCAGCAGTGCGTTGGATTGGGCCAGCGCCTGCACTCGTGCCCCAAACTGTTGCTCGAAGTCGGCCAAGGAAGCGCTGGTTCGCACTGTTTGGCGCGACATGACCTGGATGACTGCGAAAAGATTATTGGTGCGGTGCTGCAGTTCGCTCATCAATATCTGTAGATGATCGTGCTGCTGCTTCTGTTCGCTGATGTTGCTGAACGTCATCACGATACCCGAGATGACATTGGCGACGGTGCGGTATGGCCGTATCCGCATGATGTAGGTCGCGCTCGCGTCTTTCAGGTCGAGCTGATGTTCGACGGTCTCGAGCGTACGCTGAACTCGTCTGACGTCATCACGAAGTTGGTCGTACGAAAGCAGTGATACGATATCGGTCACCGGTCGGCCACAATCGCCGTCGCGAAGCGCGAACACTTCCCTCGCCGCCGGCGTGAAATTCCTGATGCGAAGGTCGTCATCGAGAAAAATGGTCGCGATCTGCGTACTGTCGAGAAGGTTCTGAAGATCGTTGTTCGCCTGCATCAGCAGGTCGTTCTTTCCGTGCAGCTCGCTGTTGATGGTTTGTAGTTCCTCGTTGACCGACTGCATCTCCTCCTTGGCCGTTTCCAACTCCTCATTGGACGATTGTAGCTCCTCGTTCACCGATTGAAATTCCTCGCTGACCGACTTCATGTTTTCGATGTGGCTTTCCAATTCGTCGCTGGTCGCCTGATAGCGCGACTGCAGGTCTCGCAATTCCTGCTGGAGCGCTTCGACGTCGTGCCGCGTGGCCGGTGACGCCTCAAGGACCGGTTCGATTTGCGGCCGGCTCGGGCGAAACGCCACCACGACGAGCCCGGGCGGCCTGCCGGATTCGAGGATGGGTTCGACGAGCAGATCGACCAGTTGTCCCCCGTGAATGCTCAAATTGTTTTCTTCAACCGCCCGACCCGACGAAAACGCGCTCTCCACGGCGTGACGTACCTGTGTCCGCAGGCTCCTCGCCAAATTGGCGAACAAATCCAGGCTCGCATTGCCTTCGGAAGGCTCGATATAGCGCCCCGTCTCGCCGCCGGAATAGCGCACGATGTTGTGGTGGCGGTCGATCACGAAGTAGGCCGGCGAATGCTTTGCCATGGCCCGACGTGCGCTCTTGTCGATCTGGTCCTCGCTGCGGGCGGTAGCAGCTTTGATGGATGCACCTGTGCCCGCCTGGGGCAGAAATTCCGGCAACGCCGCTCGCACGCTGTCGTGGCGTTGCAAGATGCGATGCTTCTTGTCGGCTGCGCTGAACAGCCGCGATTCGCGACTGACGCTCTCCGACGGCCCAATGAACAGATAGCCGCCTGGCTCGAGCGCATAGTGGAATGTCTGCATGACGCGTTGCTGAAAGTCGTTGTCCATGTAGATCAGAACGT
>JBEVFG010000202.1:0-19847 GCA_040512415.1 Pseudolabrys sp.
ACGGCGCCACCACGGCCTCCGGAAATCCAGCCGCGTCGAGCGCTCGGCGCACGAGGCCTGACGTCTTCGCCACCTCTACCAATTCGCTCACGATCTGCAACGCGACCGGCCGCCCTTTCGGCACGGCCACTGAAATCCCGGTCTGCTGGAAGTTACCGGGAAGAACGCGCGCGCCTGGAAGTTGCGGCAGCAGCCCGGCGAATGAATCGTGCGACAGCGCAAAAGCATCGCCCTGCCCTTGCCGCGCCATTTCAGTCATCTTGTCGACACTCGGCACCTCTTCGACGCTGGCGTTCGGGGCAGTACGGCGGGCACTGCGAGCCGTCGTCGTGTTCGAAATTGCAACGATCCGGCGACCGGGCTGATTGACCTCTTCGATGCTTTTTATGATCGAGCCAGCCGGCACCAAGTACGTGCTTTCGATGACATAATATGCTGGGCCAAAATCGACGCGCTTCGCTCGCTCGGCATCCTGCGGCATAAAGGCAAGATCGCAGTCCCCTTTGGCGACCGCATCGGTAACCTGGCCGGAATTATCGTAGACCTGAAGAGCCAGCGGCAATTTTAGCGCCGCTGCAAATCCGCGGATCAGATCGACGGTAACACCCTTGACCTCTCCTCCGCCGTCCCTGATCGCAAAAAATGCGGATGCCGCGGGTGCCGTAACGACGCCGCCACGCAACGTCCCGGTAGGAGCGAGTTGTTTGAGATCCTCAGGACTGGTCATCCCGGCGCATCTAGCACGACCGGCGATATACCGCTATGGCGCCACGCAAAATCGATGCACGTCATCGACGCTTGTCATAGACCTGATTGGTGAAAGCGGGCCGCGTCGGGCGCTGAATAACGATAAATTCGTTCTCCGTGCCCTGGTGGCAGGTATTGCACGCCTGGGTGAGCTTGTCGTATCCGCTAACAAACGTTTTGTAGTCTTTTGCCTCAATCGACTTTTCCAAGACTGCGATTTCTTTGGTGATCACGGCGTCAAGCATATCGGCCAACGGCAGATTCTTAAATGTCGGCACGAGATCCTGCACGTCACCCATGACTTCCTTGATTTCACCGAGCTGATACTCGGCGAGCCGCCAATTGCGCGCTTTTGCGGCAAACCAAAGTTTGTTGTGCTCCATCAAAATGACGTTCATGAATTGCTCCAGACCGGGCACATAGGTCTTCGGCATATTCTTGACCGCGTCGCTCGCCGCCTCCTTCGTCTGTTGTGCGCTCGACACAAGCGGCATCGAAAATCCGGTAATCACGATCAAAATGAGGATTAAACGGCGCACGGCGTAAACACTTTCAATGTTTATACGCGCCACGTGGCGTGGCGCTATCACTGTCACCTCGTGTCGGTGAATTCAAGTCTGGAGGGGCAAGATTGGAATTTGTCTAATTTGAATTCCGGTTGCACTGGCGCAGTGGCTACATTCTGAACACGCCGAATTTCGTCGGCGGTACAGGTGCGTTGAGCGCTGCCGAAAACGCAAGAGCCAACACCCGACGCGTCTCCGATGGCGCGATAATTCCGTCATCCCAAAGCCGAGCCGTCGCGTAATAAGGGTTACCTTCGCGTTCGAACTGGTCACGCAGCGGTTGCTTGAATTCCTCCTCGTCAACCTCTGACCATTTGCCGCCGCCAGCCTCGATATTTTCACGCCGGACCGTCGCCAGAACACTGGCCGCCTGTTCACCGCCCATGACCGATATGCGCGCATTCGGCCAGGTAAACAGGAAGCGCGGGCCGTAGGCACGCCCGCACATCCCGTAGTTACCCGCGCCATATGAACCGCCGATGATCACCGTGATCTTCGGCACCTGTGCGCAGGCGACCGCGGTGACCATTTTCGCACCGTCTTTGGCAATACCGCCCGCCTCGTAGTCGCGCCCTACCATGAACCCCACGATGTTTTGCAAGAATAGCAACGGAATGCGTCGCTGGCAGCAGAGCTCGATGAAGTGCGCCGCCTTTAGTGCACTTTCCGAAAACAGGATTCCATTGTTGCCCAAGATTCCGACGGGCATTCCGTGGATATGTGCGAATCCGGTTATGAGCGTGGTGCCATACAAGGCTTTGAACTCGTCAAACTCGGACGCGTCAACAATACGCCCGATGACTTCTCGCACGTCGTACTGTTTCTTGAGATCGGCCGGCACGATGCCGTCAAGTTCCACAATGTCGAGGACGGGCTCGCGCGGCTTTACGAGAGGTATGTCAACGCTTTTCTTGGTATTCAAATTTGCGACGATGCGGCGCGCCATGCTCAGCGCATGATGATCGTCCTGCGCGTAGTGGTCTGCGACCCCGGACCTGCGGGCATGGACGTCGGCACCGCCAAGCTCCTCCGCGCTGACGACCTCGCCGGTCGCGGCCTTCACAAGCGGCGGACCGCCGAGAAAAATCGTCCCCTGATTTCTGACAATGATTGTCTCATCAGACATCGCCGGCACGTAAGCGCCACCCGCCGTGCATGATCCCATCACAATCGCAATTTGCGGAATACCAAGCGATGACAAAGTTGCCTGATTGTAAAAAATACGACCGAAATGCTCGCGGTCCGGAAAGACCTCGGTTTGATGCGGCAGATTGGCGCCACCACTGTCGACAAGATAGAGGCAGGGCAAGCGGTTCTCGCGCGCAATTTCCTGCGCCCGCAGGTGCTTCTTCACGGTCATCGGAAAGTAGGTTCCACCCTTGATGGTGGAATCATTGCAGACGATGACACACTCGCAGCCTTCGACGCGGCCTATACCCGTGATCAGCCCCGCCCCGTGGATCGCCTCGTCGTACATCTCGTCGGCGGCAAGCGGCGACAGCTCCAGGAAAGGCGAGCCGTGGTCAATCAAATTCATGACACGGTCGCGTGGCAGAAGCTTCCCACGGTCCACATGGCGCTCCCGTGAACGCTCGGAGCCGCCCAAAGCCGCCTCCGCCCGGCGCGCCTGCAGCTCGCTGACAAGCGAGCGCATGCGTTCGGCATTGGCCCGATATTCTGCGGTGCTTTTGTCAACCGACGACGAAAGGATCGCCAAGACTTCCTCCCTGAACGGCAGGAAAGGTGCCTTGGTGGAACCCGGAACGCAATGGCGGGGCCCCTTCATTGCAAATCCGTAAGTTTCGGAACCCGCCGGGCGAACAAAACGTTTTTCTTATGAGGTGCCGACATCGTCGGAAATTCGAGGGGGCATCCAGAGGAGGAATCCCGTGAGGAAAACGAAACTGTTGTCGACCGCAGCGATGGCGCTGCTGCTGGGCACCGGCGCCGCTTCGGCACAAGGAATGAGCAAGGAGCCGCCGGAACGCGCTCCAGCCGCACAGCAAAGTGCGCCGGCTGAAAAGGTCGCGCCTTCGATGAAGGCGGGCGAGCAAAAATCGCCACAGACAACCGACCAGGCAGCGCCTGAAAGCAAGGTGCCTGGCAAGGGGCACGAGACGACCGGACAGTCCCCGAAGTCGCAGACCTCTGACAAACCAGGCGCGATCGACAAGGATAAGTCCAGCGCTCCAAGCGGTAAGTCGGACATCCGCTCTGAGCAGAATGGCGCGGCGTCGAAGTCCAATCAGACGGAGCAGAACCGCTCAACCACCACCGGCCAAGGCGCTGCTGCGGGCTCGGCCAAGCTATCAACCGAGCAGCGCACAAAGGTCACTTCGATCATCAAGCAGCGTAAAGTCGAATCGACCAGGTTGAGCGTGTCGGTCAGCGTCGGCAGCCGCGTCCCAGCGAGCGTGCACCTTTATCCGCTCCCCGTGGAGGTGATCGAGGTCTATCCGGCGTGGCGAGGCTTTGAGTACATCTTGGTTGGCGATCAGATCGTCGTCATCAACCCGCGGACACACGAAATCGTGGCGATCCTCGAGGCGTAAATGTCAAGGCAACGGCCGGAAAAGTTCCCGGCCGTTGTTGTTCTCCCAGCGGCAAAATTTTTTAGCATTCGAAGTCCGGGTTCCGGGAACGTCATCCTCGGGCCTCCGTTGTTCCGGAGTGCCGCCATCTGGTGTCGGCACTAGCTCCCCAGGAGGCAAATGATGAAAACCCTGACTACACTTACCGCCGTTGCGGCGCTTGTCGCGGGCATTTCAATTGCCCAGGCACAAGGCACGATGGGACAAACCGGCTCTTCGAGCGGCAGCATGCAGCCGCAAACAACCGGAAATGCCGCGTTCTGCATTGCCACGTCCCCGGGCGGACCGCTTAATTGTAAATACGCAAGCCTGGCGGCCTGCGAAAAGGACGCCAAGCCCCAGAACCTGAACTGCTCCTCCAATCCCAAAAAGAGCACGACCGGCTCGAAGCAGTAGCGTCTGTAGCGTACCGAGTGCGTGACACACACCCGTGCCGGACATCACCGGCACGGGTGTGTGCGTGCGCGCGTGCAACGGCTGACAGTTTGTTGTTGGAACGTGGAGAGCTTACGCGACATCGCAGAAGACGGCAGGGAAATTAAAAACACCGTAGGCGGTATCAAGGACACCGCGAAAGACATCGTCGACGAACAGACCACGAGAACTGAACTTCCATGACCGTCCGGCGCGGCGCGCCGGGCTTTCATTTTCGACGCTTCACTTCAAGCCCGCTGGCGTACTAGGCTCACTCCCTTCTTTGATCGTGGGGCGATGAGATGCATGCCAAGACCGACAACTACAAGGATCTGAAGCTCAAGCTCGAAGGCATTGTGCCGCTTGGACATGGTTTCCATCGCAACCTTCTTCTCGATTGCCTTTATGGGTCGCTACCACGCGACCCGCAGGTAAAAGTACAGATCTACAATGCCGAAATCGTGCCCGGCGGATACACCAACTGGCATTGCCACAACGGCGCGGCATTTTTCGTAGCGTTGCAAGGATTGTTCGAAGCGCATTTCCAGGAGGGAGTTCTGGTGAAGGCGAAAGCTGGCGAATGTTATTCCGAGCCGATCGCCAAATTTCATCGTGGGCACAACCCGCATCCGGAGCTGCCCTACCTCTGCGTCGGTCTGTGCTTTACTCCGCCGGATCGTGACCACGTGACCAATTCTGTCGAGCGGCCCTGGTAACGATCGTGCCGCGTCGGTCGGAGGTCAGCGCCGGTATTCTGGCTTTCCGACGAAAGCCGACACTTGAATTGCTGCTTGCGCATCCCGGCGGGCCCTATTGGCGCAACAAGGATGAAGGCGCATGGTCGATTCCGAAGGGCAATGTCGAATCCGGCGACCTGCTCGCTTGCGCAAAGCGCGAATTCAACGAGGAAACCGGCCTTACGCCCACAGGACCTTTCACGGCGCTCACGCCACTACGTCAAAAGAGCGGGAAAATGGTCCACGCCTTCGCAATGGAAGCTGATTTCGATCTGAGCAGGTTTTCCAGTATCCATTTCGAAATGGAATGGCCGCCGCGATCGGGGAAGACACAAAACTTTCCCGAAATTGACCGTGTCGCCTATTTCAGCGTGACGCGAGCTCGGCGAAAGATACTGCCTGGGCAGCGCGCTTTCATCGATGAACTGATCCGATATCTGAAAGCAGACGGCAAATCGGCTTGACTTAACGCCCTCACCTCTCGGCGTTGGAACGCGCCATAGCCAGCGACGAACAACAGTATCGTCGCGGCGATCAGCCCAACTGTTCGCGCCGCAAATTGCGCACAACTGCGCATCCGCCGTCAGACAACAGGAACCCCGCGCACCAGGGGCCACTCCGGTTCATCATCTTTTAGAATCCAACTCTCCTTGAGCGCAGCTGTCCGCCATTCAGCCCAGGCCGGCAAAGCCATTACCGCATCCATATAGTTACGCGCCCCCTCGCTGACCTTAAGGCCGTACGAGTGCAAACGTGCGACTACAGGCGCATACATCGCGTCCGCCGCTCCAAAGGAGCCAAATAGGAACGGTCCACCCTGCCCAAACCGCGCTCGGCAATCCGCCCACAGGAATTCTAAGCGTCGCACATTGGCCATCACCTCTTCCGACTGAGGGCGCGACTTCACCGGCAACCAAAGATTCATTGGACAACTTTTACGCAGAGGCTGAAAGCCAGCATGCATTTCGGTCGCCACAATCCGGGCATGTGCCCGCGCATGCGGATCGTCAGGCCAAAGCTTCTGCTTGGGAAATTTCTCGGCGAGATATTCGAGGATAGCGAGAGATTCCCAGATCCGCTGGTCACCGTCCACAAGGACAGGAACCTTGCCGGCCGGCGAGTATTGCAAGATCTGTTCGCGGCTACCCGGCTCATAAAGAGGAACGACCTTTTCCTCGAAGGCTATCCGCGCCACTTTCATGGCAATCCAGGGCCGAAACGACCATGACGAATAGTTCTTGTTACCGATAATCAATGTCAGCGCCATAACCCGATCTCCACCCGCGCAGAAACTGCGGTAAGCTTGAAAACACAACAAGCGAAATTTTCTGATCGGCCGGAACACGCCGGTGAATAGTTGTCACTTTTTGGCCTGCTCGGAAGCGGGCTCGACTGTGTCCACCGGACCGCCGGCCTTTTTCCAAGCGCCAAATCCGCCGTTAATGTGGGCGACAGGCTTTAATCCCATGCGTTGTGCCGTCTGCGCGGCAAGCGCAGACCGCAGTCCGCCAGCGCAGAAGAATACGAACTTCTTGTCGTCCGCAAATATCGGTTTGTGATACGGGCTTTGCGGATCGATCCAGAATTCCAGCATCCCGCGCGGACAGTGGAAAGCGCCCGGCACCTTGCCCTCTCGCTGCAGTTCACGGATGTCACGAATATCGACGAGCACCGTGTCGCTACGCCCCGCCAGCTTGATCGCCTCCTCGACCGGCAAGGTCTCGATTTCTCGTTCAGCAGCCTCGCACAAGGCCTTGTAACCTGTCGTGATCGTCTGCGGCATGGCTCTCCTCGGGATGACTTGTGCACTAGTATAGCGCCGAACAGGCGACGGCCCCTACCCTCGTTTCGATATCGGGGTATCGCGCAAGAGCATGCAGGTATCGGAACCGTCTTCAGGCGCAATCAGATCGAAAGGCGATTCAAGCCATTCCCATCAGGACGGCGATCGCCGCAACGACGAGCAACGCCAGTGAAGCAGCGCCGATCGTAACGAACTGCTCGGACAATGCGCCGGTATTGTCGATTTCTTGTTGAGCGACCGGATCAGCCGGTAAGATTGATCTGAAATTAAATGCCAAGGGTGCCCCCCTATTTGCAAAGGCATCGCTTCGATGGTGCGCGAGCACGCCAACGCGAACTCGGGCGCACGAATCGCCCTCGCCGGTGAAGTTAACCCGGCCGCAATTTGCTCTCAATGAATGCCGACACGCAACCTTGAGCGTGACTCTTCTTCGCTCGTTACGCAGTCGGTCGATATCACAGCCATGACGGGTGAAGCCGCGACGTACTCGTGTGAATGAGTGGATTAGCAACGATGACTGTAAATCACTGCGGCTTTGAAAAAATGCCGAATTCTGAAAATGGTTATTTGCAAGTTCGCAGCCACGGAAATTTGTGTCGAACTTTTCTACGGCATTAGACTTTAATCGGGCGGAATCCGACCCTCGTGCTTTTGCAATCAGCCGGCTGCAACGTCGGCAAGCCGCAATTGCACGCGCTCTTCGCCCTGCCAGCGGTCGACGGCGATGTGACCTGCCGCATGTAAGACGCAGCCTCGATTGTCGAGCAAAGCTCGTCCAAGCGGCTGGCCCATGGCCCGAAATGCAATGGCATTGACGAATTTTCCATCGCCGGACCGGAATCGCGCCCGCACATGGCTTTCGCCGACAGAATCTGCATAAACGAGTGTGTGGGATGGAAGCGCAAGCACTGGTTCTGGGTTACCGGCGCCGTAGGGACCGGCTCTCGCGAGCATATCGGCAAGAGAAAAATTGAAACCACCGGCCGAAACCGCACCGTCAATCGGCAATGCGATATCGCGGCGCGCGACACCCACTGATGCGGCAAGCCCATCCTCGAGGAAGGCGCGAAAGGCTCCGAGTGCGTCTTTTTTCAGCGTAACGCCGGCGGCCATGGCATGGCCCCCGCCTTTGAGGAGTAATCCCTCCTGAACAGCACGGCGCACCGTACGGCCGATGTCGACCCCGGGAATTGAACGGCCGGAGCCCGTCCCGATGCCCCCTGGTTCGAGCGCAATCGCAAATGCCGGACGCCCGTACCGCTCCTTCAAGCGTGCAGCCACCAATCCGACTACGCCCGGGTGCCAGCCTTCTGCAGCCGTCACGACAACTGCGCCTTTGTCTTCCAGGCCCAGCGCGACAAGTGCCTCAGCCTCGGCTTGCGCCAAGGTCGTCTGCTCGATTTGCTGACGCTCGCGATTGAGGCGGTCGAGCTCGGCAGCGATACGCGCCGCTTCAACGGGGTCTTCTTCCAACAGCAGTCGCACGCCGAGGTCGGCCCGGCCAATGCGTCCGCCCGCATTGATCCGCGGGCCAAGTAGAAATCCTAAATGCCAGGGTTCGGGCGGCCCTGCGAGACGGGCTACATCCATGAGCGCGGTCGTTCCGACATGCTCGCGACGCCTAAGGGCGATGAGCCCCTTGGCGACAAAGGCTCGATTGAGGCCATGCAGTGGGACAACGTCGGCAACCGTCCCCAACGCTACCAGATGAAGCAATGAAAGCAGATCGGGTTCTGGACGATTGCCGCTCCAGAAATTGCGCTGGCGCAATTCCCGCGTGACCGCGACAAGGGTGATGAACACCAGCCCCACCGCGGCGAGATGGCCAAGGCCGGACAAGTCGTCATCCCGGTTCGGATCGACGATCGCAACCGCATCGGGAAGCCTCTCGTCTGCCTGGTGGTGATCGATTACGACGGTGTCGAGACCGAGCTTTCGTGCTTCCGCGAGGGGCTCGAGGCTTGTTACGCCGCAATCGACCGTAATCAGCAGCCTCACACCACGCTCAGCGAATGAACGGATCGCGTCCACGTTCGGCCCATAGCCTTCAAAGATGCGGTCGGGGATGTGGACGATTGGATCCAGACCGCAGAGTCGTAAATAACGGCAAAGCAGGGCCGCGGCGGTCGCACCATCGACGTCATAGTCGCCGAAAATGGCCGCGTTTTCACCGCCGATCGCCGCGTCGGCAATGCGAGCGGAGGCGGCCTGCATGCCCGTGATGGTGTGAGGATCGGGCAAAAGGCGCTTGATCGTGGGGTCGAGAAAGGCCCCAACGTTATCGACCTCGACATTCCGTCCGGCCAAAACGCGGGCCAGCAATTCGTCGAGCCCGTGACGCTGCGCAATAGCCAGAGCGAGCGCCGAGCCACGCGCGTCGAGCCGATCGCGCCAGGCCCGCCCGGTCAGAGAGCGCTCGACGCCCAGGAAATGCCGGTCGCTTTCCTTCAGTTGTGCAGCAGGCAAAGCCATTGCGCGTCGGTCGTGTTACGGGCGGGAATGAACCCGCGAAGAATCGGTTGTCGGAAGTCCCATATAGTGGCGAAGGCCGCCCGAGAGCACCAGCCCGGATCAACCGGCAATTTCGGCGTGAATGCGCAGCAATTCCGGTACCGTTTTTGGGTCACGGCGGCCAAACCCACACTCAGTGGCGATTGAAAATTCTTTCGCATGCCGTTCGGCCGCCGCAAGCCGCTTGCGCGTGCCGGCAGCGCCATCGGTGAAGTGAACCAGGCCAAGGCTCAGCTCGGTCTCCGGATTGAGCCTCAGGCGCGCGAGCGGCGCGAAATAGCCATCATCATTGCGATCTCGCGGCACCGGCATATGGATCAGTTGAACGCCGCGCTTGATATCCGCGCAAAGGCGGTTTGCGAGGTCGACCATATCGCCCATATCTGTCGGCTCAACGACGTGCCTGTGGTTGGAGTCGCCGTAACAGAAGTGGAAAAGAAGCTCGACATCGGGCGGCACGCGATCGGCAAGGTCCGTGAGAATCGCCGAGAATGACTTCAGCATCTCCGCGCGCGTCTTCCCATAAGCGTTGACCTCGCCTCGCTGCAGGCGAGCGAACACGGCCGAGGCCACATCGAACTGGATAGCAATCTCACCATGCGGCAGTGCCGCAGCGATCTTGTCGATTTCCCGTTTGAGAGCGTCGTTGTAGACCGGATCGAGCGGCGCGTGCAGATCGTCTTGCAGGAAGAGCCAAATCACCGAATGCGCCGGGACAAGGTCGATCTGGAAACGACAGCCCTTCGGCACGACCCCTTCGCGCTTGAGCGCGGCAAATTCGTCATACGAAGCCTTGGCGATATCGGCATAAAATAGATTGTCAAACCGGACGTCATTTACGCTCTTCCCCGAACGCAACCGGTAGCGGATGCGCGCGGTGCCTGTCGCGTGCACGCGAAAAAGCTCGCCGGATTTTTCAAGCGCAGGATTTTCGGAGAATGCAGGCTCCAGCCAGGTAATCCAGTCGGACCGCTCCGCTGTTTCACCGTCGGGAATGCGCTTGAGACGCGAGCCGAGCGCGCCGCTTACTGTTGCGAAGACCTCGCGCGCGTTGCGAAGCGGAACGCTGCCAATGAGGTGAACGTGACGCATGAAAGGATCAGTCGAGATGAAACTTGTCGAACTGGCGGTGTTCGGCCAAGACACGCCGTACCGTCCCCGTCACCGAACGCATCACGACGGTCTCGGTTTCGATCACATCCTTGCCAAATTTGACGCCGCTGAGCATCGGCCCGGTTGTGACACCCGTCGCCGCAAAGAGGCAATCGCCTCTCACCATGTCTTCGATCTGGTATTTTTTCTTCGGATCCTTGATGCCCATCTTCAAGGTTCGCGCGCGCAGTTCCTCGGTGTCGATAATCAACCGTGTCTGCATCTGCCCGCCGATGCAGCGCAATGCTGAAGCGGCGAGCACGCCTTCCGGCGCGCCACCAATACCCAGATAAATATCGATACCGGTCTTCGGATCCGCGCAGTGGATAACACCGGCGACGTCGCCGTCGCTGATCAGGCTGACTGCGGCGCCCGTCTTTCGCACGGCGGCAATGATATTGGCGTGACGTGGGCGGTCGAGCAGGATCGCCGTAATTTCCGACGGCTTCACACCCTTGGCTTTTGCCAGCGAAAGAATGTTTTCCGCCGCTGGCGCGTCAAGGTCGATCGTGCCCTTGGGATAGCCGGGACCGATCGCGATCTTGTCCATGTAGCAGTCGGGCGCATGCAACAGGGTTCCAGCGTCTGCCATGGCCAGGGTTGCGATCGCCCCCGGCATGTTCTTGGCGCAGAGCGTCGTTCCCTCAAGTGGATCGACCGCGATATCCACCTTCGGCCCGGCCTTGGTGCCGACTTTTTCTCCGATGAAGAGCATCGGAGCCTCATCCATCTCACCCTCACCGATAACGACGGTGCCATCGATGGGAAGTTTGTTGAGCTCGCGCCGCATGGCGTCGACGGCCGCTTGATCGGAGGCTTTGTCCTTGCCGTGCCCGCGCAAGCGGGCCGAAGAGACGGCCGCACGCTCCGTCACTCGCACGATTTCGAGGCTGAGAATGCGTTCCAGCAACAATTCCGGCTGGACGGTAATACTCGGCATTTGACGTTCCCCTCACAAACGCTTGGGCGTACTCAGTTCTTTTCAATTCTAATGACCTGCGGACGTCCTGAGATCACCCTATCGCGGCCCACCGCCGCAAGTGCCTTGCGTACTGCATCCTCACTGGTTGCATAGGTTATGAGGATAACGGGGACGGAACCCGCCTTGGTGTCGCGCCCCAAATGCGCCGGATCGTGGCGCTGCACAATCGATTCTAACGAAATTTCCTGTTCTGCGAGACGCGTAGCGATGGTTGCCGCGGTTCCGGGCTTGTCGCGCGCGACAAGCCGAATGTAATAACCGCCCTCATGGCGCTGCATCGGCGCTTTCCGTACGGTGGTAAGGCGTCCAGTCGGCCGCCCGAAAGGCGCGGTGCGTACGCCCCGTGCGATGTCCCCGATGTCGGAAAGAACCGCCGACGCGGTCGCCGCCCCGCCTGCCCCAGGTCCGACCAGGGTCAGGGGATTGATGTCGGCAGCATCGACCGTGACGGCATTCGTCACGCCCATCACCTGCGCAATTGCGGAATCTTTGCGCACCATTGTGGGATGTACCCGCTGCTCGATGCCCTTTGGCGTCCGTACAGCAACGCCCAATAATTTCACGCGATAGCCGAGCTCGTCCGCTGCCGAAAGATCGGCCGGCGTTATCGAGGAAATGCCTTCCACGTAAATCGCGCCCTGGTCGACTTTGGTCCCAAACGCAAGGCTTGCAAGAATGGCGAGCTTCTGCGCGCTATCATGACCCTCGATATCGAAACTTGGGTCGGCCTCGGCATAACCGAGACGCTGTGCATCCTTAAGGCAGTCCGCGAATGACATCCTGTCCTGTTCCATCCGCGTAAGGATGTAGTTGCAGGTGCCGTTCAGGATGCCATAGATACGCTCAAAGGAATTGCCTGCCATTCCTTCCCGTAGCGTTTTGACAATGGGAATGGCGCCGCCGACCGCCGCTTCAAAGTTGAGCGCGATGTGATTGCGCTCGGCAAGCCCGGCAAGTTTGACGCCGTGCCGCGCCAGCAGTGCCTTATTAGCCGTCACGACCGATTTTCCGGACACCAAAGCCGCTTCAACCGCGCTCTTGGCCGGTTCGCCGGCCCCGCCGATCAGCTCGACGAAAACGTCGATGCCCGGATCGCGCGCGAGCAACGAAGGCTCGGCGAACCATTTCATCTTCTTGAGATCGACGCCGCGGTTCTTGTTGCGCGATCGTGCGCAGACGGCAACAACGTCGATGCGGCGTCCGCAGCGCGCTACAAGTGCGTCACGCTGGTGCGCGATTTGGGCAAGTAGCGCGGCGCCAACCGTGCCTAACCCGGCGACGCCCACTTTCAGCGGTGGTGCCATGAACGTGCGCGCCCGTTGTTAGCGCCGCGTCGCGAGTGGGACGACGTTGTGCAGTTGCTCGGGAGCGTGGTCGAGGAAGCGGCGGACGTTACGCGCGGCCTGGCGGATACGCTGTTCGTTTTCGACGAGCGCGATGCGGACAAAGCCCTCGCCGTATTCTCCGAAGCCGATGCCCGGCGACACCGCGATATCGGCTTTCTCGACCAGCAGCTTGGAAAACTCCACGCTTCCAAGCGTCTTGAAGGGCTCCGGTATCGGAGCCCACGCGAACATCGACGCGCGAGGTGATGGAACATGCCAGCCCGCACGCCCGAAGCTTTCAACCAGAACGTCGCGACGACGCTTGTAAGTCGCGCGCATCTCCTTGACGCAATCATCCGGACCGTTGAGGGCGGCGGTTGCCGCCACTTGCACGGGCGTGAATGCGCCGTAGTCCAGATATGATTTTACGCGGCCCAGCGCCGCGATCACGCGCTCATTGCCGACAGCAAAGCCAATGCGCCAGCCCGGCATCGAGAATGTCTTCGACATCGAAGTAAACTCGACCGCAACGTCGTTGGCCCCCGGCACCTGCAACAATGACGGCGGCGGATTGTTGTCGAAGTAGACCTCCGCGTAAGCTAGGTCCGACAGCAGCAGAATTTCGTGCTTCTTCGCAAACGCGACGAGGTCCTTGTAGAAATCGAGCGTGGCTACATAAGCAGTCGGATTTGCGGGATAGCAGACCACGACCGCAGTCGGCTTCGGAATCGAATGCTCGATCGCGCGCTCGATCGTGTGAAAGAAGTTCTGCGTCGGCTCTGAGGGAACCGAGCGAATTGCCCCACCCGCCATTAGAAAGCCGAACGCATGGATGGGGTAGCTCGGATTCGGCACCAGCACGACGTCGCCCGGCGCCGTGATGGCCTGCGCCACATTGGCGAACCCTTCCTTGGAGCCAAGCGTGGTAACGATCTGGGTGTCGGGATTGAGCTTCACGCCGAAGCGGCGGTCGTAGTAAGCAGCCTGCGCACGACGCAATCCGGGAATGCCGCGCGAAGCTGAATAGCGGTCCGTGCGCGGCTTGCCCAACGCGTCTTTGAGCTTTTCAATCACATGCGCGGGTGCCGGCAAATCCGGATTGCCCATGCCGAGATCGATGATGTCCGCACCCGCGTTGCGGGCCTTCGCCTTGGCCTTGTTCACCTCTTCGAACACGTACGGCGGTAAACGGCGAATGCGGTAGAAGTCTTCCATCGGCTCAAAACCTCAAAGGACGGCTGCCCTCGCCAGCCGCCGCATATAACCCCGGCTGGCTTTTATCACGGGTTCGCCTTGGTGCCATCGGTTTGGCCATTTTGCGCGCCTTTGGGCGGTTTTTTCGCTGTCGGGGCGGCCTTTTTGGTTGCCGCCGGACGACCCTCCTGGCGATCGCGGACGTTAATCAATTCCTTTTCAAGCCTGACCTGTTCTTCCTCGGTCATGGGAGACGAGGCGCGATCGGGCGGCATATCGTGCACGGCCGGGTATTCGTAGGGGGTTTGCGGACGTGCCGGAGCGCTCGCAGGCAGACCCAGTTCACCAGGCAAACGGTCAATGATCGGCCCGGGTGCGCACCCCGCCAGCATCGCGGCGAGACCTAACGCTGCCAATATGAAAAGCTTGACCGACACATCTTGCTCCGCCAACCCACCGCACAAGCGGGCGAAATCGATGTAAACTCAAGGAATTATATCACCGTGCCGTTAACGGGCTAATATGGCCGCAGCAAGGTCACCCGTTGCTAACCGCTCGGCTGAAGGCCCGCGAAACCATGCGCGCAAACGCGCCTTGCGATGGAACGCGGCGCGGGCCAACTGTCTTGGCAGAGGGGAACGGAAGGGATGGATAAGTCCGCCACAGATCCCGCTAAGGTCGGCGACGTCGATATCGAAGCGCTCTCACGCAATCTTGCCCGTCTGATCGAAGAAGGCGGCAAGGCGCTCGCGGCATACCTAAAGCCGCGCGAGGAAGGAAAAATACGGAGCGACCTCACCGAGGGTCTGACCGATGCGGTCAAAACAGTTGGCCGCGTTGCCGAATATTGGTTGTCCGATCCTCAGCGCGCGATAGAGCTGCAGACCAGCCTCGGCCGCGCCTACCTCGATCTCTGGGCCGGCGCGGTGAAGCGCATGGCCGGCGAGCAACCGGAGCCCGTCGTCGCGCCCGACCCGAGAGACAAACGCTTCAGCGACCCGGAATGGTCGCAAAACCAATTCTTCGACTTTCTGAAACAGGCCTATCTCCTTACCGCGCAGTGGGCCGACAAGCTGGTGAAGGACACGGCTGGCGTCGACGAGCATACCCGGAAGAAAGCCGAGTTTTACGTCAAGCAAATCGCCAATGCGATTTCGCCGTCGAACTTCGTTCTGACCAATCCGGAATTGCTGCGCGAGACGTTCTCTTCGAACGCCGAAAATCTTGTGCGCGGGATGCGCATGCTTTCGGAAGACATCAAGGCCGGTCAGGGTGTCCTCAAAATCCGCCAGTCCGATCCTTCCATGTTCGACGTTGGCAAAAACCTCGCGACGACGCCAGGCAAGGTAGTGTTCCAGAATGAGCTGATGCAACTCATTCAATACGAAGCGACGACCAAGAATGTGCTGAAGCTGCCGCTCCTGATCGTGCCGCCGTGGATCAACAAATTCTATATCCTGGATCTTGCGCCCGAGAAGTCCTTCATCAAATGGTGCGTTGATCAGGGCATCACGCTATTCGTGATTTCGTGGGTCAACCCGGACGCCAGGCTCGCGGAAAAAAGCTTCGAAGAATACATGCGTGAGGGCGTGATCACCGCCCTCGACACTGTCGAAGCGATCACCGGCGAGAAGCGCGCTCATGCCATCGGCTATTGTGTCGGCGGGACCCTGCTCGCGATCACCCTCGCCTATCTCGCAGTAAAAAAGCAGAACCGCGTCAAATCGGCTACATTGTTTACCGCGCAGGTCGATTTCACCTACGCGGGCGACCTCATGGTGTTCGTCGACGAGGAGCGCATCAGACAACTTGAGACACACATGAAGGAGCAAGGCTACCTGGAGGCCTCTAGTATGGCCAACACCTTCAATATGCTGCGCTCAAACGATCTGATCTGGCCCTATATCATCAACAATTACATGCGCGGCAAGAAGCCGTTGCCTTTCGACATTCTCTACTGGAATTCCGACGCCACCCGCATGCCCGCAGCCAATCATTCCTTTTATTTGCGCAACTGCTATCTCGACAACAAGCTCACCAAGGGAGAAATGGAAATCGCGGGCGCCCGGCTCGACCTGCACAAAGTGACAGTGCCGGTCTACAATCTGGCCACGCGCGAAGATCACATCGCGCCGGCGAAATCGGTGCTTTATGGCTCGAAATATTTTGGCGGCCCGGTCAAATATGTGCTCGCCGGCTCCGGCCACATTGCTGGCGTGGTCAATCCGCCCAGCAAACCAAAATACCAGTATTGGACAGGCGACAAGCCCAACGGCGAAAGCTTGGAAATCTGGATGAAGTCGGCCACCGAGCATCCAGGCTCCTGGTGGCCCGACTGGCTCGATTGGCTCAAAGCGCTGGACACGGAAACCGTGACCGCTCGCAAGATCGGTGGCGGCAAGTTCAAGCCGACCGAAGATGCGCCCGGATCCTACGTCAAAGTGAAAAGTTGGACCTGAGTCGGCGCGGCCATGGCGCGCTCCTGTGAATTCCCTCACGCTGACCCAGATTAGCATAGACCGGGGTTACGCCTTATTGATGCCTCGGGCGCGACAGCCGCGGCTCTTTCTACTATGCTTGCGTTGCGCGAAGCGTCAAACGGAGTGCGGCAATGACCAAGGAATTGATGTGGCTGACGCTGACGATAATCCTGACCGGCTTGATGTGGGTGCCCTATATCGTCGATCGCGCAATGGTTCGCGGCCTCAAGGGATGCATGGCCAATCCCTCACGGCACGATAAGCCACAATCAGCCTGGGCGCAGCGGCTTTACTTCGCGCACACCAATGCGGTTGAAAATCTCATTGTTTTCGCGCCATTGGTGCTCATCCTTGACGCGCAAGGCTACTCGACCGAGTACACCATCATTGCCTGCGCAGTTTATTTCTGGGCAAGGCTTGCGCACGTTATCCTGTACACGATGGGCGTCCCGGTTCTCCGCACGCTTGCCTTTTCCGTCGGCTTTCTTGCGCAGGTCGCGCTCGTATTCGCGGTGTTCGGAAAACTTTAGTTCGCAGGACCGGCACGTTCGGCGATGCCGCGCATATCCAGACCCCGCGGCAACAGCCCGAAGACCGGCGCCCCCTCGCCGTCGAGCCGCGATGCGCAAAATGCGTCCGAAACGCTCGACGGTGCGTGCCTGACCAGCAACGAGCCCTGTAGGGCAAGCATGAGGTCGCGCACCAGCGCGCGCGCCTGTGACTCATCGGCGTGATCGCGGGCGGCGATCCGCTTTTCGATGCGCTCGGCAAACGCCTTGATCCGCGCATTTTTGGCCTCACCGAGTTCGTGACGCAAAACTTCGGCAGCATTGGGCGTTCGTTCCAGTGCGCGCAGCACATCGAGACACATGATGTTGCCGGAGCCTTCCCAGATCGAATTGACCGGCGCCTCGCGATAGAGACGCGGCATGATACTTTCCTCGATGTAGCCGGAGCCACCGAGCACCTCCATAGCCTCGTAGGTCAGGAACGGCGTCCGCTTGCAGATCCAGAATTTGGCCGCGGGCGTGACGATGCGCCGGATCGCTAGCGCGGCGTCATTGTTCTCGTCATAGGCACGGGCAAGCCACATGGTCAGCACGGCGGCCGCTTCCGACTCGAGCGCAAGATCGGCAAGCACGTTCGTCATAAGGGGCTGGTCGACGAGCTTTTTCTGGAACGCGATGCGGTGTTGCGCATGGTGGATCGCCTGGGCAACGGCCTGCCGCATCAAAGCTGACGAACCAATGCAGCAATCAAGTCGCGTGTAATTACCCATTTCTATGATGGTCGAAATGCCGCGCCCCTCTTCACCGACGAGCTGCGCGTAGGCGCCATGAAACTCGACCTCGCTCGACGCATTCGAGCGATTGCCGAGTTTGTCCTTAAGCCGAAGTATGAGGATCGCGTTGCGCTCGCCGTCCGGCATCCACCGCGGCATCAAAAAGCAGCTCAAGCCGTTCGGCGCCTGCGCCAACACAAGGAACGCATCGCACATCGGCGCCGACATGAACCATTTGTGGCCATAGAGGCGGAAACTGCCGTCGGCGGACGGCTGTGCGCGTGTCGTATTGGTGCGCAGGTCCGAGCCGCCCTGATTCTCGGTCATGCCCATGCCGACAAGGGCCGAAGTCTTCAAGCGTGCCGGCCGAAAGCGGCGATCGTATTCGCGCGAGTAGATTCGGGGCAGCCATTCGTCCGCGATTTGCGGCGCATGCCGCAATGTCGGGACCGAGCCATAGGTCATCGCAAGCGGGCAGTACACGCCGCTTTCGATCTGCCCCAGCATGTAAGTCCCGGCGGCGCGGGCCACGTGCGCGCCCGGTTTTGGATTTGCCCAAGGACTCGAATGAAGACCAGCCTCGAGTGCGATTTCGAGCAATTGATGCCAGGCCGGGTGAAACTCGACTTCGTCGAGCCGGTGGCCGTAACGGTCGAGTGCACGAAGTTGCGGGGGAAACTTGTTGGCATCGAAACCGAGCTGCACGGTCTCGGGTTTGCCGAGCCTGGCACCCAGTTCGGTCAGATTGCCTTCGGCCCAGCTTGCGCCTTCGCGGCGCACCGCCTCGCGCAATACCGCATCGCTCGCGAACAGATTATACGGCTCAAGCGGCGGCGGCTGGTTCTGAACCTCGAACATCGGCCGTAGGTCTCCCGCGAAGGTACGGCGATTGTACCAGTGAAATCAGGGAAACAACGCGACCTGCTCCAACCCCATCGTCTCCGGCCAGCCCATGACCAAATTCATATTCTGGATCGCCTGCCCGGAAGCGCCTTTGACCAGATTGTCGAGCGCAGACACGACGATTGCGCGCCCGGGGACGCGGTCTTTTGCCACCCCGATGAAGGTCATATTCGAGCCCCGTACATGCCGAGTCTGTGGCGTTTCCCCGAAGGGCAAGACATGCACAAATGGCTCCTTCATGTAGAACTTTAAAAGTATCGCATGAAGGTCTTCGGCAGTCCGACCCCGCCGTCCGCGGATGTAGATCGTCGACAAAATACCCCGGTTCATTGGCACCAGATGCGGAGTGAACGTAACGACCACCTCCCGCCCGGCGGCGAGCGAGAATTCCTGGTCGAGTTCGGCCATGTGCCGGTGATGGCCAACGCCGTAAGCATGAAAGCCCTCCGAAACTTCGGAGAAGAGCATGGCCTCTTTGGCGGCGCGGCCTGCACCGGTCATGCCGGACTTGGCATCGACGACGATTTCGTCGATCTCAATCGCCTTGTTCTTGATGAGCGGGACGAGCGGCAGCTGCGCGCATGTCGTGTAGCAGCCGGGATTGGCGATCAGCCGCGCATGCCTGATCTCGCGCCGGTGAATTTCGGTCAGACCGTAAACGGCCTCCTTCTGCAGTTCCGGCGCGTGATGCTCGTGGCCATACCACTTCGCGTAAACGGCCGGGTCCTGCAGCCGGAAGTCGGCGGACAGATCCACCACCTTGGTCTTCGGCGCCTTGGCGAGAAGGTCGCTCAAGACCTTCTGGGTCGTCGCGTGCGGCAGGGCGCAGAACGCGAGATCGAGATTGGTCTTGGCCCAGTCGATGCTTTCAATCGAGACCAGCGTCGGCAGCGGAAACGGCGCGAACTGCGGAAACACGGTGCGCATCTCCTGCCCGGCCTTGCGGTCGGCGGTCAGCAGCACGAGTTCGACGCGTGGATGGCGCAGCAGCAGGCGAACCAGTTCGGAGCCGGTGTAGCCCGACGCGCCGAGCACGCCGACTTTCGCTTTGGTGGTGTCTTTCGCAGCCATGGTCTCAATCCTTCATCGACAGTCGGTCAGGACCGTCGGATCGAGGCAACCAGCGCGGAGAGTTTTGGGAGTGCGCGCCGCGGCCCCT
>JBEVFG010000203.1:0-3095 GCA_040512415.1 Pseudolabrys sp.
CTCTCTCGCCGCGTTCGGCTATCTGCGCGTTTTGACGAGGCCGCGCGGAGGTCGCTTGCGCTCCGCGACCACCACGTATCCGCCGAGGCTTGTGAGCGTGAACGTGCGCGCGTCGTCGGCGAGGACGATGCGAAATTGCGCGAATCTGCTAAGGTCCTTGAAGATGAAGCATTTCCAGCCGCAAAGCGCCCAGCCGATCACGCCGTGCCCGGCATGATCCCGAAGGACAGCGTATCCGTTCGGCAAGACGAGAAATTGATCGCCGACCTTCGCGGCCGGCAGGCTTGGTCCTTCGGGGCCGTTCGTCACCTGGGTGATCGTCCACCGGCCGGCCGCGGGTCCAACTCCTTGCTGGTCGACGAGGAAGACCACACCCAAGATCACGGTCAGCGCGAGCAAGAGAGTCGCGGCACGGCGGAACCGTCGGAGTGTATTTGCTGCGGCCTGCATCGTGGTTCGTCAATCCTCGAGGATCACGGCCCCGATTCCGATCTTGAGCGGCGCGGGACATCGCCCGTCCGTGTTGTTGCACTTCTCGCGCAGCGCACGGATCGTCGCCATTGCGGGAGGAAGTGAGATGCCGGCGAATTCGAGAAAGTGGGTCGGCAGTTCCTCGATCCAGAGGGTGGCGTGAGGCGAAGCGCCTGCCGGGCCATAGCTGCGCGCGAAACGATAAAAGGTCAGGACATCCGTTCTCACGTACGGGTCGGCTAAAAGATCCGGCGCGTACTTCTTGACGAACGCCGGATGATGATCGCCGTAGAACAGCATCACGGTCGGCTTTCCCCTTGCGGTCAGGTCGCGCTCAAGCTTCGCCATTTCGGTGAAGGTGTCGTTGAGGCGATTGACATAGTCGCGGGTCGAGCCGTCGCTGGCCTTCCCGATGTCGAACGGGCCCGGATAGGTCTCAAGATGAGAGCCTTGGCCATGCGGGCTATGATTCCAGTTGGTGGAGACGAAAATGAATCGCGGCTGACGGCTCGGCTGCGCCAAAATGCGGCGCGCTTCGTCGATGAAAAACTTGTCGCGTTGCAGGCGCCAGTCGGTCGGCGCGCCTTTGATGCGCCTGATGTCGATGAAATCGTCGATTCCGTATCGCTTGAAGCCTGCCCCGACACCGACAAAGTTCCAATACGACGTGTAGACCGCGTGCGTTTCGTAACCGAGCCGCTTCAGATAGTTCGGCAGGCAGTTTTTCACGTACCTCGAGAGGTTGAGGTGCGGCTGTGCACCGGCCAGCCCGAAAATCGTGGGATTGACGCCGCACAGCACGGCGAATTCGCTGATCCAGCTTGCGCCGCCCCAGGTATGAACGCGCAAGAGGCCGCTCTTGCTTGCCGCGCTGCTTTTTTTCTCCATCTGGCCGAGGTATCCGCCGGTCGCGCGATAATCTGCGAGCAGAACGGGATCGAAGACGGACTCCAGATGCACGATGACGATATCGGGGCACCCGGCAGTGCCGCAGGTCGCGGCCGTTGCGGAAGCCGGGGCCGAAAGAAGACCAAAGTCCCTCGCTTCGGCTTGCAGGGACTTGATCTCGCGGTCCATCCGCGTGAGCTGCCCCACCTGCAACACGACGCTGCTGATGCGCAGCCCGTTGTACGCCCATTGCAACTCGGCATCGTGGAATCCAGCCAGTGCCCGAAGGTACTGGCTGTGCAGCAGCGCCGTGAAACACATGAAGGTCGCGACGATCGCCGCCGCAAGGCTGCCCGCCGGCGCACGCCACGGCCGGATGTTCCGGATCGCCGCGCGCTCGCATGCCCACAGGATCGGGGCGGCGACTGCGAGAATTCCCAGAGCCCAATGAAGGACGCGCAGCTGCCTGTGGTATTGGACAGCAATCGAGTAGTCGAAGTCCCGCACGAAGTGCGTCGCGACGAACCAGTCGGACGGATGCAGCCTGGTCAACGTCGCGGCGAATTTTACCTGATCGATCTGATCAATCGAAACCAGCAGCGCGATGAAGATGACACCGCACAGGACATGATACCGGGTCATCAGCAACGGGACCGATGACAGCATCACAATCGAAAGGAAGACGAGAACCTGGCCGGTCAGGGGCAATTCGCGCGCCGCAAAAGTGAAGGCGATGTACATCAGGGCGGACACGGTCGCCGCCAATGCCAGAATATCAATGCCGATCCAGAGCCCCCGTAACACACCCGACTTCATCGTCACCGGCTGCCCTGTCTCGAGGCTGCCGCCCGCACGGCCAGCGTAGCGGACATCGCCAATCTCATTGGATCACATCGTCGGCGCGGGCGATCAATGCAGGTGGCACGGTAAGACCAAGCGCCTTGGCAGCCTTGAGGTTGATGACGAGGTCGTACTTGGTTGGCAACTCAACTGGAAGATCGCCCGGTTTCTCGCCTTTGAGAATACGGGCGACATAAATGCCAGCACGGCGATAAGCATCCGCCTGGCTTGCTCCGTAACTGATTAAGCCCCCGGCATCTACGAAACCTCTTTCAAAATAGCTGGCTGGAATTGCGTGGAGAGCCGCGAGCCCAACCAATTGGCTACGCCTGCTGCTAAGGAAGGCACCTGCACCTACAAGCATCGCACCGGCGCCGGACTTCGCTACGCTCGAGAAGGCTTCATCGACTTCCGCTTCGCTGCCCACCTTAAAGGTAACGATTTTCTGGCCGATAGCGCGTGCTGCCGTTTCTATTTCGCGTGACTCGGTCTGATACTCCGAAAAGTTCGTGTGCTGCAGAACAGCGATGATTTCGGCTTGGGGAGCCAACTCACGCAGGAGTGCGAGCCGTTTGCCTACAACTGGAATATCAAAAAAGCTCACGCCGGTGATGTTGCCGCCCGGTCGGCTGATACTGGTCACGAGCCCCGCTACGACAGGATCCGCCCCGGTTACGAAGACGATCGGAATACTTGTCGTAGCCGCCTTCGCTGCTAGAGCCGCCTCGACGCTTCCGACGATCGCCGCTACCGGAAGAGCGACCAGCTCGGCAGCAAGTTTTGGCAGTCGCTCCTGTCGGCCATCCGCCCAACGTGCCTCTATCGCAACTTTGTCACTCGGATAGCCTGATTCGCGCAGACCCTGGCGAACTGCTGCAACCAGGTGCCCGGCGTCC
>JBEVFG010000204.1:0-3578 GCA_040512415.1 Pseudolabrys sp.
CATAGCCATAGAGCTGGATCAGCCAAAGTCCGACGGAGTCATAGAGAAGCGCGCCGATGGCGTAGCCGAGAATGCCACCGGCCACCGATGTCACAGTGCACCAGAACGCCATCACGTAGGCGCGCTCGGGCCGTGCCAAGGCCATCGGGATAAGCATCACATCGGGCGGGACCGGAAAGAACGAGCTTTCGGCGAAGGAAACAGCCCCCATAAGCCACATTGCATGCGGTTTATGGGCGGCCCCAATGCACCAGTCATAAAGACGGCGCAACAGGGATCGCGGCTCGGCAGCCTCAACGGTCATCAGACTACTCGTCGGGAGAATTGTGACGGATCAACGGCGCTTGCGGACGCGCCTGCTCTCCAACGTCACAACTTTACGCCGTGATGCCGCCCGGACCAAATCTTTTGGCACTTTCTCGGCAATGCCGAACATCAACTCGCGGCGGCGCATTTCGGTCCAGACATCCTCCGGACGCACGCCGGCATGGACCCAGAGCACCACGAGATTGTAGATCAGATCGGCGCTTTCCATGACCACGGCTTCCGGCTGTCCGTGCATGGCATCGATGACGACCTCGACCGCCTCTTCGGCAAGCTTCTTCGCCATCTTCGCGCGGCCGGCACGCAGCAGTCTGGCGGTTCGAGATTTCTCCGGATCCCCACCGCGCGCCGCGATCACGGCGTCATAAAGCCTGGCAATCGAATCAGTCATACGCGCCAGAATACCCGAACCGCACGCGAAACCGGTTAACGCATGTGACAGGCGCCGCCGGTTGCGGCCTAACCTTCCGTCACGGTAATCGAAGGATTAAGCGGGAAAATGGGTCCAAAGGGAGGCAATTTCACCTTGAACGGGTCATTCACGCGACCCTGCATCCCTGGCCTTATAGCTATTCTTCCACCGACAGGAGCGTCGCATTGCCCCCTGACGCCGCGGTGTTCACCGTAACGACCTGTTCGAGAGCAAACCGCCGCAAATAGTTCGGGCCCCCGGCTTTCGGCCCGGTCCCGGATAAATGAGTCCCGCCGAAGGGCTGGGTGCCGACCACCGCCCCGATCATGTTTCGATTCACATAGACGTTGCCATGCGGCATGCGCGCAGCAACGTGCGTAACGACCGTCTCGATGCGAGAGTGGATGCCGAGGGTCAACGCGGTGTTGTTGGCGGCAATATCGTCGAGCAGCCGGTCGAGTTCGCTTGACCGCCAGCGCACGAGATGAAGAACCGGTCCGAATACTTCTTCCTTGAGCTCGCGCGCACTGTCGAGCTCGATGATCGCCGGGGCAACATAGGTGCCGCCTGCCGGAGGGTTTGTTTCCGAATGAAACAAAACCGCGCCGCGCGAGTCCATCATGGCAATCCAGCGGTCGAGCTTGTTCTTGGCCTCGCTGTCGATGACAGGGCCAACATGCGTCGCAAGATCGCGCGGGTCTCCGAGGCTGAGTTCGCGCGCGGCCCCGACGACCATATCGAGCACGCGATCGGCGACGTCCTCCTGCACGCACAACAACCGCAATGCAGAGCAGCGCTGGCCTGCCGAGCGGAATGCCGACGCGATCACGTCATCCGTGACTTGTTCGGGCAGTGCCGTCGCATCAACGATCATGGCGTTAACGCCCCCGGTTTCGGCGATCAGTGGCACAATAGGCCCATCCTTGGCCGCCAACGTGCGGTTGATGCTACGCGCCACCTCGGTCGAACCCGTAAAGGCAACGCCCGCCACGCGGCGATCGGCAACGAGAAGCGCACCGGTTTTTCCGTCGCCCGGAACGAGGTTGAGTGCGCCGCCTGGGATGCCGGCGCGGTGCAACAGCCTGATGGTCTCGAAGGCCACAAGCGGCGTCTGCTCGGCCGGCTTCGCCACGACGGCGTTGCCGGCAGCGAGCGCTGCGGCTACCTGCCCGGTGAAAATTGCCAGCGGAAAATTCCATGGGCTGATGCAGACGAACACCCCACGGCCCCGCATGCGCAGCTCATTAGATTCGCCTGTCGGACCCGGCAGGGCCTGCGGCGCAAGCATACGGCGCGCGTCTTGCGCATAGAACCGGCAATAGTCGACCGCCTCGCGTACCTCGGAAACACAATCGTCGATCGTCTTGCCCGCCTCGCTTTGCAGCAGCGCGATCAAGCCGCCCCGATTCTGCTCAAGCAAGTCGCTGGCGCGTTCGAGCGCGGCGGCGCGCTCAGCGACGGGAGTCGAACTCCACGCCGGGAAAGCAGCCTGTGCAGATGCCATTGCAGTGGTAACCAGAGCCTCATCACCTTCCTGCACGGCGCCGATGACGGCACCATCAATAGGAGAGTTGACCGCACGTTCGCCTCCGGTCACCGCCGAACCGTCGATTAATGGACTTGCGTCGGCAATCTTCGGGGCCGAACGGACTTCGTCAACCAGCGTTTCAAGCGCAGCGGTATCGCCAAATTCGACGCCGGATGAATTCCGCCGCGACGCGCCGAACAGATCGCGCGGTAACGGAATATGCGAATGCCGCGCATGCGACGCGTCGCCGATCCAGCTTTGCGGCCGCCGCAGGATGGTTTCAACCGGCACTGAAGGATCGGCCGCGACGGACACAAATGAGGAATTGGCTCCATTTTCCAGCAGCCGACGCACGAGATAGGCGAGCAGATCGGCGTGTCCGCCCACGGGGGCATAGACACGACAGCTCAGATCCGGCAATTCGGCGAGGAGCGCATCGTAGAGCGCTTCACCCATGCCATGCAGCCGCTGGAATTCATAACCGCCGGTGTCGCCGCCGGCATCCTCGATCACGCACGCAACGGTCAACGCATTGTGGGTCGCAAATTGCGGATAAAGCCGTGGCCGCGCCGCAAGCAACTTACGCACGCAGTCGACATAGCAAAGGTCGGTCATCGCCTTGCGCGTAAACACCGGGTAGTCGGGAAGCCCGCGCTCCTGCGCGCGCTTCACCTCGGTGTCCCAATAGGCACCCTTGACGAGTCGGATCATCAGCCGCCGGTTCAGGCTTTCCGCGGCGGCGCCAATCCAGTCGATCAGAGGCCCGGCGCGCTTCTGGTAGGCCTGCACCGCCAGACCGAAACCATCCCATCCAGCCAGCGAGGCATCGCGCAATGTCGCGGTGATGACATCGAGCGACAGCTCCAGCCGATCCGCCTCTTCGGCGTCGACTGTGAAATTGAGCTCGTGACGTTTTGCAAGCTGCGCCAGCTCGAGCAAATTCGGCACGAGTTCGGCAAGCACGCGATCGCGCGACAACGCTTCGAAGCGCGGATGCAGCGCTGAAAGCTTGACCGAAATTCCGGGACGACGCGGGAGCGAGTCGTTGCCAGCGGTCTTACCGATCGCTTCGATCGCACGCGCATATGAATCGAGATAGTGCTCGGCGTCGGCGCTTGTGCGAGCCCCCTCACCCAGCATGTCGAAAGAATAGAGAAATTCGTGATGCGAGTCGGCGCGCTCGAGCGCCTCTTCGATCGTCTGTCCCAGCACGAAATGCGAACCGAGCAGACGCATGGCCTGGCGGGTCGCCGCCCGCACCGCCGGCAATCCAAGTCGCTTAATCAGGGCATCGACGATGCCTTCAGGGGTCTC
>JBEVFG010000205.1:0-7131 GCA_040512415.1 Pseudolabrys sp.
GGAACGGCCTGCAACCTTCTCCATCCGGCGCATTGAGCGCGCGGTGCCGGGCAGCAGGCGCGACAGGTCGCGCGTGCGATAGCGCACGATCGGCATTGCCTCCTTGGTCAGCGTGGTGAACACGAGCTCGCCGGCCTCCCCGTCGAGCAAAACCTTGCCGGTGACCGGATCGATGACTTCGGGGTAGAAATGATCTTCCCAGATATGCGGGCCGTCCTTGCTTTCGATGCATTCGCAGGAAACACCCGGACCGATGATTTCCGAGAGGCCGTAGTTGTCGATGGCATGAAGATCGAACGCCTCTTCAATCTCCGCGCGCATCGCATTGGTCCACGGCTCGGCGCCGCACATTGCGATCTTGAGCGAGCACCGGCGTGGATCGATGCCTTGGGCGTGAAATTCGTCAAGAATCGCAAGTATATAGCTTGGTGTAACGAAGATGACGTCGGGACGGAAATCGGCGATCAGGCAAACCTGCCGCTCCGTCATGCCGCCCGACACCGGCACGACAGTCATGCCGAGCCGCTCGGCCCCGTAGTGAAAACCAATGCCGCCGGTGAATAGCCCATAGCCGTACGAGTTCTGCACCAGCATGCCCGGCTTGCAGCCGGACGCACGCATGGAGCGCGCCATCAAGCCGGCCCAGGTGTCGAGATCGCGCTGGCTGTAGCCGACCACGGTGGGCTTGCCGGTCGTTCCCGACGATGCATGAACGCGTAGAACATGATCGCGCGGTATAGCGAACATCCCGAACGGATAATGCGCGCGCAGGTCCTCTTTGGCAGTGAACGGAAACTTCGGCAGATCATCGAGTGTTTTGAGATCGCGGGGATGCACACCGGCTTTGTCGAATGCCTTCTTGTAGTGCGCGACATTGTTGTAAGCGTGGCTGAGCGTCCATTTCAGCCGCTCCAGTTGAAGTGCCGCGATCTCATCGCGAGAGGCCGTTTCGATCGGATCGAAACTTTCACGCGCTGGCATCAGGTTGATGCCTTTGAGCTGCAGACGCGGCATTCAAATCCCTAACGTCACCAACAACGCACTATCAGATTCTTCGCTGCGCGGCGTTCCAGTGCTTTTCCAGATTGGCGATCAGAGCCGGGCTGAAATGACAATAGGCCTGCTCACGGCAGTAGACCGCCATGTAGCGGCGGAACAAATCCAGCGGCTCTTCGCCGACCCGAATGGCACGCCGGTTGCCGGCGGCACTGACCACGCCCGAGCCTGTGAAGCCGTTGACCACGCGCGCAACCGCATGGTCCATTTCGCCTGGCGGTACGATCAGGTCGCAAATCATTCGCCCTTCGGGCGTATCGCAATCAAGCCGCCGGCCCATCAGGATAGCCTGACGCGTGATGCGATCGCCCGTAAAACGCGGCATGCGCAGATTGGCCGCGCCCGGAATAATCCCTTCCTTGCGCGCGGGAAGCGTCATGTAGGCGTCGCTGCCGGCAATCACATAATCCATCGCCAGAAGATATTGGCAGCCGCCGCCGATCGCCCAGCTATCGACCGTAGCGACCCAAGGCTTTTCCCGTGTCCCGCCGTAGATTTCCTCGGGGCTTGCCGCGCCCGTCGCAACCCCGCGAAACATCTTGTTCACCACGCCCATGTCGCGGCGGACGTACCAGAGATAGGGAATCTTGCCGCGGTAGATATGAGTGAGATTGATCCCGCTCGAAAAGATCTTGCGGCCTTTGTACTTCGGATGGTCGACAACTCCGCCGCGTAGCACGCAGATTTCGCTCAATGGATCAAGGATTGCGATATCGGTGGCCGTTTCTGTATCGCCGAGCGTGTCATCATCCTCGGCATTGAGGAAGCGCGGATTTTGTACGGTCACCACGGCCGCCTTGCCCTGCCGTTCGACACGGGCTGGACCGAAATCGATCACCCCGCTCCGAACGAATTCGTCCACCCGCGCGATCGACTCCTGCTTCGGGCGCAGCATCGCTTCGCACAGGTGCATTCCGGCTTCAGGAAGCGCGAGTGCGTGTGCGAGGAATATTCCCTGGTCGACTTCGATTCCATCTTTCTCGCTTTGCATCAGCGCGCCGTCGGCGTCGACTTGCTTCCTCGTCGGCGTCAGCCCCGGAATCAATTTGGCGGCGTCGTATGCGAGTTCGTCCACGCGACGAAAAGCCGACAAGTTTTTTGTGAGCTTGCGATAAATCGCATCCACGTGCTTTTTCAAAAAATCTTCGCGAAGACGCCGGCATGCGGCAAGAATGGTTTCCGCTGCCGATTGTTGCTCCGGCGTTCGCTGCGGTTTCTTGGGCAGTTTGGCTAGAAGATCGCTACCGGTGCACCAGAATTCTGTCGCCGCCGCTACGTCCCGTTTGAGCGAGCCCCTCACACGCGGCGACGCTTTGGCCCATGCGCCGGCGGACTTCGCAGGCAATCCGCCGCGACGAAGAATTTCACCGGTATCGGGGCGTACTTCTTTTGCTGTCGCGGTCCGGGAGCCTTCCATACGCACTCTCCCCTACTCCTGCACTTCATACGACCGTCTTGTCCGGCCACTGGCACAAGTCAGCAATGATGCATTTCTCGCACAGCGGTTTGCGTGCGACACAAGTGTAACGCCCGTGCAGAATAAGCCAATGGTGCGCATGCTGTTTGTATTCCGCAGGCACCACCTGCTCCAATTTCATTTCGACCTCGAGGGGTGTTTTGCCAGTCGCCAGTCCGGTGCGGTTTCCGACGCGAAAGATATGCGTATCGACGGCAATCGTCGGCTCGCCGAAGGCAATGTTGAGAACGACGTTGGCGGTCTTGCGGCCGACGCCGGGCAACGCCTCCAGCGCTTCGCGCGAGCGTGGAACCTGGCTGCCGAGCTCGGCCATCAGCTTCTGCGACAGCGCAACGACATTCTTGGCCTTGGTGCGAAAGAGGCCGATGGTCTTGATAAGATCGCGCACACGCGCTTCGCCAAGCGCGGCCATTTTCTCCGGTGTGTCTGCTAGCGCAAAAAGCGCGGGAGTCGCCTTATTGACGCCGGCATCGGTTGCCTGCGCCGAAAGAACCACCGCGACCAGCAGCGTGAACGGATTGATATGCTGCAATTCGCCCTTCGGCTCAGGATTTGCGGCCTTGAAGCGGCGGAACGCCTCGGTGATCTGCGCCGTTGTCCACTGCGGCAGCGCGCCTTGCGCGGCCTTGGCATCGGCCGCGGCGCGCTCGGGCGCCGGCTTTACCTTCGCGTGTTTGCCTGCGCGCGATTTTGTCTTGCGCTTCGCCGGAGCCTTTCGGGCGGGTTTTCTCGCCATCATTTTGGTATAGTGAGCGCAATGATCTCCGACAACGCCGACGATCTCGAACCCACCATCTTTTCGGCGACGCTGACACCACATCGCTCGCTGGGCCGCGTCGGCTTTTTGGTTTTGATGTTGCTGTTCGGCGGCGTCAGCTTTGTGACTGGAATGCTCTTTCTCGTGATCGGCGCCTGGCCGGTCCTAGGCTTTTTCGGGCTCGACGTGCTGCTGCTGTATTGGGCCTTCCGGCTCAACTATTGGCACGCGAAAGCCTACGAGCAGGTAACGGTTACGCCCTCCGCGCTCAAGGTGCGTAAAGTGAGCCATCTTGGCCGCGCGCGCGAGTGGGTGCTCAACCCACTCTGGGTCCAGCTCGACAAGGTCGAGCTCGAGGAGTTCGGCATCGATCGGCTCTTCCTCGTATCGCGCGGCAAAAAATTGGCAATCGCGACGTTTCTTGGACCCGACGAAAAGGCCGGTTTTGCGAAGGAGCTTGGAAAAGCGCTCATCGAAGCCCGTCGCGGCCCAACGAGGACCGTGTTCGAATAGCCAGAAATCGGGTGGTCGGGCTACCCGGATAGCCCTAAATAACTGTCATGAACATGAACCTGGCAAGAACAACCGTGACCGACCGTTTCACCGAATTCGCGCCACTTTCGACAGCGGCCGCGGACTACGACATCGTGCGTCGTGCCATCGCGCATATTCGCGGAAACTGGCGCGCGCAACCCGAGATCGACGTCATCGCGAATGCCGCCGGCGTATCCGCAACCGACCTGCATCATTTGTTCCGCCGCTGGTGCGGGCTTACGCCGAAGGCGTTCCTGCAGGCGCTCACGCTCAACCATGCGCGCGAGCTTCTGCGCTCATCGACGAGCGTGCTCGACACCGCTTACGAAGTCGGCTTGTCGGGGCCCGGCAGGCTGCACGATCTGTTCGTTACGCATGAGGCGATGTCGCCTGGCGAGTGGAAAGCCGGCGGCGAAGGTCTCACCATCACCTACGGGTTTCATCCCTGCCCGTTCGGCATGGCGCTGGTGATGACCACGCCGCGCGGCCTTGCGGGCCTTGCTCTCGCCGACGCCGGCAAGGAACGCGCGGCCCTTCGCGACATGAAATCACGTTGGCCGAAGGCCAAATACGTCGAGGACTTCGCCTCTACGGCGCCGATAGCGCGCCGCATTTTCGACGCGGCACTCTGGCGCAAGGACCAGCCGCTGCGCGTGGTGTTGATCGGCACCGACTTCGAGGTGCGCGTGTGGGAGAAGCTGCTCGACATCCCGATGGGCAAACTCACAACTTATTCCGGTCTCGCCACCATGGCCGGCGCGCCGAAAGCAGCGCGCGCTGTTGGTGCAGCGGTCGGCAAGAACCCAATCTGCTTCGTGGTGCCGTGTCATCGCGTCATCGGCAAGAGCGGCGAGCTCACCGGCTATCACTGGGGCCTCACGCGCAAGCGCGCGATGCTTGGCTGGGAAGCCGGGATGGCCGTGGCAGCCTAGTCAGGCTGCAAGATCGAGCTTCGAGGCCACCGTCGAATCGGCGTTGAGCCGGTAGATCATCGGCACGCCGGTATCCAGATTGAGCTTGGTGATGCTGTCCGGCGTGTGTTTGTCGAGCACCATGACAAGCGCACGCAGTGAATTTCCGTGCGCGGCGACCAGCACGCGCTCACCGCGCAGCACGCGCGGCAGAATGTCAGTTACATAGTAAGGCAAAGCGCGCGCGAGCGTGTCCTTCAGGCTTTCGCCACCGGGTGGCGCCACGTCGTAAGAACGGCGCCAGATGTGCACCTGCTCCTTACCCCATTTCTTGCGCGCATCGTCCTTGTTGAGTCCGACGAGATCGCCGTAGTCGCGCTCGTTCAGCGCCTGGTCTTTGAATATCGGGATTGTCGTCTGGCCCAGTTCGGTCAACATCAAGTCGAGCGTGCGTTGCGCACGTTTGAGCGCGGACGTAAACGCGACGTCGAACTTGATTCCCTGCGCCTTGAGCTTGCGGCCGGCTTCACGTGCTTCAGCCACGCCCTTTTCGGTGAGGTCGATGTCGCGCCAGCCGGTGAACAGGTTCTTCAGGTTCCAGTCGCTTTGGCCGTGCCGCACGAGCACGAGAAGACGGTCAGTCATGCAATTCCTCAGAAGTCTTTCAAACCAAGAACGTCCATCATCGAATAAAGTCCAGGCTTTTGCGTGCGCGCCCAACGCGCCGCATGCAGGGCACCGCGCGCGAATATAATGCGATCGTCGGCCTTGTGCGCAAGTTCCACGCGCTCCGCCGCACCCGAAAAGATTACGCTGTGCTCACCCACAACGGTTCCGCCGCGCAGAGCAGCAAAACCGATATCGCCAACCTTGCGCGCGCCAGTGTGGCCGTCACGGCTTTTGACGGAATGCTTGTCGAGCGCGATGCCGCGCCCGTCCGCCGCCGCACGGCCAAGCATCAGCGCGGTGCCCGACGGCGCGTCGACTTTCTGGTTGTGATGCATCTCCAGGATTTCGATATCAAACGAATTGTCGAGCGTCTTTGCCACGCGTTTCGTGAGCGCCGCGAGCAGATTGACGCCGAGGCTCATGTTGCCCGACTTGACGATCACCGCGCTTTTGGCGGCGTCCTTGATTTTTGCCTCGTCAGCGGCGCTTAGTCCGGTCGTTCCGATAATGTGCACCTTGCCGGCCTTGGCAACGAGCGTGGCAAATTCGAGCGTGGCGCTCGGCGCGGTGAAGTCCACGATGCCATCCGCCTTTGCAAGCAATGGCCCGGCGTCGCCGGCCAGCTTGACGCCATTCTCCGGCAGGCCTGCCAGTACGCCCGCGTCCCAGCCGATCAGCGGCGAACGGGCGTCCTCGATGGCACCCGCAAGCGCAAACTCCCTGCTGTCGGCGATCGCTTTGACCAGCGTGCGGCCCATCCGCCCGCCAGCACCGGCGACCACGAGCCGAATCTCGGCCATAGGTCAGCTCCCGGAACGTGGCGTCGGTATAGCGCGAGGGCCAGCAAAAGGCGACTACGGCTGGGGGCCGTCGTAACCCTCGATAACCACGATATCCGCGGTGGAATGCGGCTGGCGCAGCTTCATGTTCGCTTGATATTCGGGCGAATTGTAACAAGCGAGCGCGGTCGCATAGTCCGGAAACTCGATGACCACGTTGCGGGAGCGCGCGTTGCCCTCGACGCATTCGAACTTGCCGGCGCGCACGATGTAACGCGCTCCATATTTCTTGAATATCGCCTGATTGCCCATGGCGTAGGGCTTGTAACCCTCGTCGCTTCTCACATCGACCCGCCCGATCCAGTAGCCCTTCGCCATACCGTCACTCCCTCTGATTTGGCCGCCTGTTCGATCTCGGCCACAATTGCATCTGCCACGGCCCTGGGCTCGCGCGCCTCAAGAACAGGCCGGCCGACCACCAGATAGTTAGCGCCTGCCTCAATCGCGCGGGCAGGTGTCATAATCCTTTTTTGTTCGCCGATGGCGGTTCCGGCCGGCCGGATGCCGGGTGTCACCAGCACCATGCAGGGACCCGCGATGTCGCGCAGCGAGGCCGCTTCTTCCGGCGAGCAGACAAGTCCGTCGACCCCTATGTCGCGCGCTTGCGCGGCACGAGCGGCCGCGAGTTCTTTGACGTTCATCTCATAGCCGGCGGCGGCAAGGTCGGCATCGTCATAGGATGTCAGCACGGTCACCGCGAGAATGCGCAGCTTTGAGCCTTGCTTGCCTTCGACTGCAGCCTTCATGGTTTGTGGATAGGCGTGAACCGTCAGGAACGTGGCACCCATTTGCGCGACGCTCTCCACGCCTTTTGTCACCGTGTTGCCGATGTCGTGCAGCTTGAGGTCGACAAACACCTGTTTGCCGGCGCGGGTCAGCGTCTCGGCG
>JBEVFG010000206.1:0-4745 GCA_040512415.1 Pseudolabrys sp.
TTACAACCGCATCCAATTTGGTCCGCGAACCGACCGCCTCGTCCATGAAGAATGTCTGCGCGACCGGTGCCGGATCCGCGAGCCCGGTCGTCTCCACGATGATCGCATCGAATTTCCCCTTGCGCCGCATCAGGCCGTCGATGATCCGCACGAGGTCGCCGCGCACGGTGCAGCAGATGCACCCGTTGTTCATCTCGAACACTTCCTCGTCGGCGTTGACCACCAGTTCGTTGTCGATGCCGATCTCGCCGAACTCGTTGACGATGACGGCGAATTTCTTGCCGTGCGGCTCGGACAAAATGCGGTTGAGCAACGTGGTCTTGCCGGCGCCGAGGTAGCCGGTGAGCACGGTAACCGGGATTTTCTCGGAATTACTGGGGCTTGGCATTGAAGCGGGCACTCCGTTTGACCTCATATAGGCAATTTTATGCCGGACCACAAAAGGGGAGTGACGCCGACATCAAAGTCCTCCCGGCGCCAATTCATGCCACGCTAGCCAAGCCCGCGCTTCTGGCTATTCTTGTCGCGCAGAAGCGGTGTCGTGGCCAGGGCGGAAACTTATGAACTATTCGACCAACTTCCCGTCGATCAAAGACCAGGTGTCCGCGCAGGAATGGCAGGCGCGGCTCGATCTCGCGGCCTGCTACCGCCTGATCGACGTCTATGGAATGACCGACCTCATCTACAACCACATCACGGCGCGCGTTCCCGGTGAGGAGGACGTGCTGCTGATCAATCTCTATGGCCTGCTCTACAAGGAAATCACCGCTTCCAGCCTCGTGAAGGTCCATGTCGACGGCGAGATCATCTGGAAGCCCGACACGGACTACGACATCAACAAGTCCGGCTATGTGATCCACGGCGCCATTCACAAGGCGCGGCCCGATGTCGCCTGTGTCCTGCACACGCATACGCGCGCCGGCATGGCGGTCGCCGCCATGAAATGCGGGCTGTTGCCGCTGTCGCAAACCTCGATCCGCTTTGTCGGACACATCGGCTATCACGACTACGAAGGTCCGGCGGTCGAACTCGACGAGCGTGAGCGCCTGGTTCGCGACCTCGGGCTGCACGAAGCCATGATCATGCGCAATCACGGCCTGCTGACCTGCGGCGCCACCGTTGAGCAGGCTTTCAACACCATGTATCAGCTCGAACTGTCGTGCCGCTCGCAGGTCGACGCGATGGCTGCACGCACCGAGCTCACAATGCCCGGAGAAAACGTCCTCGCGCACACGGCGCACATGTATCAGCCGGGCACGCGGCGGCCTTACGGTATTCTAGAATGGCCGGCCATGCTGCGCCGGCTCGATGCGGAGCAAAAGAACACCGACTACCCGCCGTATTGGCACTGAAGAACGACCGGGGGAGCAAATGCCGAAATTTCTGTCACAACTGTTTGCGGCCAGCGTGCTTGTCTTGGCGCTCGTGCCAAGCGCCTTTGCCGATGAGTACCCGAACCGCCCGGTGCGCCTGATCGTTCCGTTCCCGCCCGGTGGCAGCAACGACGTCGTGGGGCGGCTCGTCGCGCAGCAGCTCAGCAACCAGCTTGGCCAACAGGTGTTCGTGGACAATCGCGGCGGCGCCGGCGGCGTGATCGGTACCGAGGCTTGCGCGACCGCCGCGCCTGACGGCTACACGCTCTGCATCATTTCGATTGCACATGCGGTCAATCCGGCGCTGCACAAGCTCAACTACGATCCGATCAAGTCGTTCACGCCGATCTCGATTTTCGCGACCGGACCGAATGTGCTAGCGATCAATCCGACGCTCCCGGTGAACTCCGTGAACGAGCTGGTTGCGCTCGCCAAGCAAAAGCCCGGTGAGCTGAATTACGCCTCCGCCGGCGTCGGGAGCTTTCAGCACCTGGGCGGCGAACTGTTCAAGCTCACTGCCGGCGTCGACATCGTGCACGTGCCGTACAAAGGCGGCGGCCCGGCCATGCAGGATGTGATCAGCGGCCATGTGAAGATCATGTTCTCGTCGCTGATCCAGACCACGCCGTTCATCAAGTCCGGTCAGCTGAAGGCGCTGGGCACCGGCGGCGCCAAGCGCACGTCCGTCCTTCCCGACGTGCCGACGATCTCCGAGGCAGGCGTGCCCGGCTACGTCGCGGACAATTGGTGGGGGCTCGCCGCGCCTGCCGGATTGCCGGCACCATTGCTCGACCGGCTGTACAAGGCGAGTCAGGCATCGTTGAAAGCCCCCGAGTTGCAGGCGCAGTTCGAACGCGAGGGCGCGGCTACGGTCACCATGACGACGGCCGAGTTTGGCGACTACATCAAATCCGAAATCGCGAAATGGGGCCGCGTGGTGAAAGAAGGCAAAATCACCGCGCAATAGTGCATTAATGCACATTTAACCGTGCGCCGAATACGGGCCGTGCCGTCCGACAGATGGGCGGCACGAACGCCATAAATCACTGTGATTCTGCCGATTCCGGCAGCGTGCCAACTTTGCTTTGCGGGCCGCCGATAAGGTGCCTGTGTGCGTTTGGGGGCGACCCAGGCGATCAGTTGGAAGGCGGCGGGAAGAAATCCTGCCCAAGACAAGAATGTCGCAGACTGCCTCCGTCATTGAAGAGCTCGAAGACGTTCTAGCCGTAGGCTCGAGCGATCGTCGCACTGAAATTCTCAGGCGCGTAACCGATCTTTTCCTCGGCAACGCAGAAAACTTTAATCACGAGCAGGTCGGCATATTTGACGACGTGCTCGCTCACCTCATCCATCAGGTTGAACGCGCTTGCCGAACTCGGCAGCAGGCTGGCACCGATCGGCAATGCGCCGAGCGGCATCATCCGTACTTTGTCGCGGCACGATGAAATCAGCGTTGCCGGTCCAGTGCTGGCACAGTCACCGCAGATGACCGACGGTGACCTTGTCGAGATCGCCGGACTGAGGCGCCAAGGTCACCTGGGTGCAATTTCCGAGCGCAAGCGTCTTGCCGCGGCCGTCACCGACATTCTCATACAGCGCGGAGATACGACCGTCGTCCGCAAACTATCACAAAACCAGGGCGCGACTTTTTCCGAGCCTGGCTACGAGACGCTTGCGACGCGTGCGGAGACCGACGAACAGCTCGCGGAAAATCTTGGCGTCCGCCTGGACATGCCGCCGCAGCTGCTTCAGAGCTTGATGTCAAAGGCGACAGAGTCGGTGCGGACACGCTTGCTTTCGGTTGTGCCGCCCGAAGGGCAGGCTGCAATCCAGCAGGTCTTGGCGTCGGGTCTCCGACAAGGTTCTGCGTAAGGCCGCGGCGCCGCGGGATTTCAGCCGCGCAATCGCGTTAATCGACAGGATGCAGGAGCAGCGCCGTCTCAACGAAACCGCCATTTCTGGCTTTGCCGGCGACGGCAAGTATGAGGAAATGGTCGCGGGGTGGCGCGTATCTGCGCCGCGCCGGTCGAACTGATCGAAAAGCTCATGCAGAACCCGCGCTATGACGGTGTTCTGGTTGCTTGCAAGGCCGCCGAATTCCGATGGCCGACCCTCAATGCAGTCCTCAAGGCTCGCTTCGCACCCTATGAAATGCCGGCCAACGACCTGATCCAGGTGCGCGCCGACTTCATCAAGCTTTCGGTCGCAACAGCCCGGCGCATGTTCCGGTTCTGGCAGGTCCGCGGCGTAGCCAAAGCCGAATCCTGATCCCTTCATTCTGACAACCGCCCAGGCAGAGCCTCCGGCTTGCGGACGAAATGTTATAATGTTACATTTCTGCACTTGTCAGAACCTCATATTTTTCCATGAAAAAAGCCGTGGCCGCCCTCGCCTTGCTTCTTGCGCTGCTTCTTGCGCAGGCCGTGCCTGTCCGCGCCGCCGAAAATCAAATTGCCGTCGTGGCCGCCGAAAATTTCTACGGTGACATTGCGCGCCAGATCGGCGGCGACCGAGTTTCGGTCGTCAGCATCATGAATAATCCCGACCAGGACCCGCATTTGTTCGAAACGACGCCCGGTATCGTGCGCCAGATCGCGGCGGCGCAGATCGTGATCCTCAACGGCGCCAACTACGATTCCTGGATGGACAAGCTCCTGGCTGCAGGACCACGGCGTGACCGGATAGTCGTCAATGCAGCACGGCTTACCGGCTACAAAGCCGGGGACAATCCGCATCTCTGGTACGATCCCGCGACAATGCCAGCGGTGGCAGCCACCATTGCCGATGCGCTTGCGAAATCCGACAGCGCGCATGCGGCCGACTACAGCACGCGGCTCAAAGTCACGCTCGCCGCATTGGATCAGATCACCCAGCGGGTCGCGCAGTTGAAGGCTAAACATGGCGGAGCGCCGGTCACCGCGACCGAGCCGGTGTTCGGCCCGATGGCACGGGCGCTGGGGCTGACCATGCGCAACGAGCGCTTCCAGCTCGCGATGATGAACGACACCGAACCGAGCGCGCGCGACGTGGCCGCGTTCGAAAGCGATCTCAAGGAACGCAAGGTCAGGCTGCTGATCTACAACAGCCAGGTATCGGAGAAGTTGACCGAACGGCTGCGTGACATTGCCAAGCGGGCCAAGGTTCCGGTGATCGGCGTCACCGAGACCATGCCGGCGAATGTCAAATTCCAGGACTGGCTACTGGGCGAGCTCGACAATCTCGACAAGGCATTGAGCGGGCCGAATTCGTGAGCGCCGTCGCCCTCGAGCATGTGACGCTTCAACTCGGCGGCCGTGCAGTGCTGTCGGACGTCAGCTTCGAGATCCAGGCCGGTGAATTCATCGGCGTGCTCGGGCCAAACGGGGCCGGCAA
>JBEVFG010000207.1:0-10274 GCA_040512415.1 Pseudolabrys sp.
GATATCGGGGTGCCGACGCACTTCATCCGCCGCCTCAACATGCGCGAGCAGCTGATTCGTGAGGTCGAGATCATCCCGCTCGAGGTCGTGGTGCGAAATGTGGCGGCCGGTTCGCTGGCGCAGCGCCTCGGCATCGAGGAGGGCACGCAGCTGCCGCGCTCGATCATCGAGTTTTACTACAAGAACGACAAGCTCAACGATCCGATGGTATCGGAGGAGCACATCACTGCCTTCGGCTGGGCTTCGCCGCAGGAGATCGACGACATCATGGCGCTTGCCATCCGCGTCAACGACTTCCTGTCCGGGCTTTTCCTCGGCGTCGGCATCCGTCTCGTCGACTTCAAGATGGAAACGGGCCGGCTGTGGGAAAATGATGTGATGCGGATCGTCGTGGCGGACGAGATTTCGCCCGACAGCTGCCGGCTGTGGGACATCAAGACCAACGACAAGCTCGACAAGGACCGCTTCCGCCGCGATCTCGGCGGCCTGGTCGAAGCGTATACTGAAGTTGCCAAGCGCCTTGGCATCATGAGCGAAGGCGAGCGCCCGCAAGGCACCGGACCGGTGCTGGTGAAGGGCTGAGGATACCCGCTTTTGGTTGGATTGAGACAAATCTTTAAGGGTGGTAACCGGGGGCCGAGAGGTCCCCGTTTGCGTTGAGCCGAATGATGAAAGCCCGCGTCACCGTCACCCTGAAGTCCGGCATTCTCGATCCCCAAGGCAAGGCGATTGAAGGTGCGCTGCGCTCCCTGGGGCTCGTGGGCGTCTCCAGCGTACGCCAGGGCAAGGTCTTCGATATCGAGATCGACGGCGGCGATCGCGCCATGGCCGAGGCCATGCTCAAGCAGGCGGCCGACAGGCTGCTCGCAAACACGGTGATCGAGAACTACAAAGTGGACGTGCTCGGATGAAAGCCGCAGTTCTCGTCTTTCCTGGCATCAATCGTGAGCGTGACATGGCGCGCACATTGCGCCTGATCTCGGGTCGAGAGCCGGCCATGGTCTGGCACGCCGACACGGAACTCCCGGCCGGAACCGATCTGGTCGTGATCCCGGGCGGATTTTCCTATGGCGACTACCTGCGCTGCGGGGCGATTGCGGCGCGTAGCCCGATCATGGACGCGGTGCGCACTTATGCCGCAAAAGGTGGACTAGTTCTCGGCGTCTGCAACGGTTTCCAGATTTTGTGCGAGGCCGGCCTGCTGCCAGGCGTCCTAATGCGCAATGAAAACCTGCGCTTCATATGCCGCGACGTCTATCTGCGCGTCGAGCGCTCGGACACGCCATTCACGCGCGGCTACAATGCCGGCCAGGTGGTCCGCGTGCCGGTGGCGCATGGCGAGGGCAATTACATTGCCGACGGGGAAACCATTGCGCGGCTGGAAGGCGAGGAGCGTGTACTGTTCCGGTATTCCTCGCCGGACGGCATGATCGATCCGAACTGGAACCACAACGGCGCCATCAACGCGATCGCCGGTATTCTGAACGAGCGGGGCAATGTACTCGGCATGATGCCGCATCCGGAAAATCACGTCGAAGCCGTAATCGGCCCGACCGACGGGCGCGGGTTATTTGCAGGGCTAGCCGAGGCACTGGAGCGCGCGGCGTAATCGTGATCCCGAATGATGTCCGCATTACTCCCGAACTTGTCGCCGAGCACGGCCTCAAGCCGGACGAATACGACCGGATCCTGAAACTCATCGGCCGCGAGCCGTCACTCACCGAGCTCGGTATTTTCTCGGCCATGTGGAACGAGCACTGCTCGTACAAATCATCGAAAGTCCATCTGCGCACGCTGCCCACCAAAGGTCCGTGGGTCATCCAGGGGCCCGGCGAAAACGCCGGCGTCATTGACATCGGCGACGGACTTGCCTGCGTGTTCAAGATGGAGAGCCATAATCACCCGAGCTACATCGAGCCTTACCAAGGGGCGGCGACGGGGGTCGGCGGCATCTTGCGCGATGTCTTCACCATGGGCGCGCGTCCGATCGCTTGCCTGAACGCGCTGTCGTTCGGCGGGCCCTCGCATCCCAAGACGCGTCATTTGGTGTCGGGCGTGGTGGCGGGGATTGGCGGCTACGGCAACTCATTTGGCGTTCCGACAGTCGGCGGCTCGGTGCGCTTTCATTCGCGCTATGACGGGAACTGCCTGGTCAACGCCATGGCGGTCGGAATCGCGCGCAAGGATCAGATTTTCTACGCCGCCGCCTCGGGCGTCGGCATGCCGATCGTCTATCTCGGCTCGAAAACAGGGCGTGATGGAATCCACGGCGCCTCCATGGCGTCGGCGGAATTCGATGAAGACTCGGAGGGCAAGCGCCCGACCGTTCAGGTCGGCGATCCGTTCTCCGAAAAGCTGCTGCTCGAGGCTTGCCTCGAGATCATGCAGACGGAATGCGTCATTGCCATCCAGGACATGGGTGCCGCCGGGCTGACCTGCTCGGCCGTGGAAATGGGCGCCAAGGGCGATCTCGGCGTCACGCTCGACCTCGACAGGGTGCCATGCCGTGAAGAGGCCATGAGCGCGTATGAAATGATGCTCTCCGAGAGCCAGGAGCGCATGCTCATGGTTCTCAAGCCGGAGAAGGAAAAAGAGGCCGAGGCAATTTTCCGCAAATGGGGTCTCGATTTCGCGGTGGTCGGCGAGACGACGTCGTCAAAGCGTTTCATCGTGCGCCACGGCGGCGACGTCATGGCCGATCTGCCGATCAAGGAGCTTGGCGACCAGGCTCCGGAGTACAAGCGTCCGTTTGTCAGCGCGGCGAAGCCGGCTGCCGTCGACGCCGAAAGCGTGCCGGCTCCCGTCGACACGATCGAGGCGCTCGAAAAATTGCTCGCTGCTCCCGATCTCTGCTCCAAACGCTGGGTATGGGAACAATATGACCACGTCATTCTCGGCAATACCGTCCAACGTCCGGGCGGCGATGCTGCGGTGGTGCGCATCGAAGAGGGGCCGAAGGGCCTGGCGCTCACCACCGATGTGACGCCGCGCTATTGCGAGGTCGACCCATTCGAGGGCGGTAAGCAGGCGGTGGCGGAATGCTGGCGAAACCTGACCGCCGTCGGCGCGAGGCCGCTTGCCATCACCGACAATTTGAATTTCGGCAATCCCGAGCGGCCCGAGATCATGGGTCAGTTCGTGGGCTGCATCCGCGGCATCGCCGAAGCCTGCAAGGTGCTCGAATTTCCGGTCGTGTCCGGCAACGTGTCGCTCTACAACGAGACCAATGGCCGCGCGATTTTGCCGACGCCGTCGATCGGCGGCGTCGGTCTCATCGAAGACTTTGCAAAGTCGGCGACGCTGGCGTTCAAGCGTGCCGACGAGACGATCATTCTGGTCGGCGAGACGACGGGTTGGCTCGGCCAGTCAATGTATTTGCGCGAGTTGTGCGGCCAGGAAGAGGGTGCGCCACCGCCGGTCGATCTCACCGAGGAGCGTGAGAATGGCGACTTTGTCCGCGCGTTGATCCTCGACGGGACGGCGACGGCGGCGCACGACCTTTCCGACGGCGGCCTTCTTGTTGGGCTCGCCGAAATGGCGATGGCCTCCGGGATCGGGGCCAGGCTCGATGCTGCTCCTTCGGATATTCCGGGCCACGCCCATTGGTTTGGCGAGGACCAGGCGCGCTATGTTGTCACGGTGCCCGCGGACAAGACGGCTGACGTGCTGGCGCGGGCAAGGGCTGTGAACGTGCCGGTGTGGGCAATCGGGAGAACGGGTGGCGACACGTTGACGCTTGCGGGCGAGCGTCCCATCCTAGTTACGATTCTGCGGGAGCGTTTTGAATCATGGCTTCCGGCTTACATGGCCGGAGAGCTGTGAGGTTTGCGAGGACCTGCCGATGGCCATGGATGCCGTCGAAATCGAGCGCTTGATCAAGGCGCACATTCCCGATGCGGAGGTCACGATCCGGGATCTCGCGGGCGACGGCGACCACTATGCCGCGACCGTCATCGCTCCGTCGTTCAAGGGCAAGTCGCGCGTGCAGCAGCATCAGTTGGTCTATGAGGCACTCAAGGGGCAGATGGGCGGCGTGCTGCATGCGCTCGCTTTGCAGACCGGCACACCGTGACAAGCCGCGTCTCCGTGCTTGCGCCCAAAGGCGCAATCCAGCCAACCGGTACCTGGAGTCTCGGCGCCCGCGCCGGTGATTTCGTATTCATCGCCGGCATGCGTGGAATCGATCCTGTCGATAACAAACTCGTCGAGGGTGACGAGGCGCGCATTCGCCAAGCGTTCATGAATATGAGGCTGATCGCCGGGTCGGAAGGCGCAAGCCTCGCCGATTGTGTTCGCCTCACGGTTTTCGTCACCGACATGGGTCGGCTGCGTCCGCTGGTAAACAAGGTCCAGGAGGCGCTATGGGGCGGCGGTCCGTATCCGCCGCGCACGATCATTGAGGTCAGCCGACTGAACCAGGACGATATATTCGAGGTCGAGGGCACATTTTATGCCCCGAAAAGCCGGTAAATTCGGTCGATGCTCTTGGGTTGGCGGTAACTTTTTTGGTACATATATCGACGATCACGGGGGCGCATGCCGCCCAACAGGACAAATTCCATGGGAATCGAGCAATTCATCGACAATGAAGTGAAGGGAAACGACGTGGTGCTGTTTATGAAAGGCACGCCGCAGTTTCCGATGTGCGGGTTTTCCGGCCAGGTGGTCCAGATCCTCGATCATCTCGGGGTCAGCTACAAAGGCATCAACGTGCTGGAGTCCGACGAGATCCGGACCGGCATCAAGACCTATTCCAACTGGCCGACGATTCCGCAGCTCTATGTGAAGGGCGAGTTTGTCGGCGGTTGCGACATCGTGCGCGAAATGTTTCAGGCCGGCGAACTGCAGCAGGCGTTGAAAGAGAAAGGCGTGTCTGTACGCCAGACCGCCTGAGCCGCGTCTCCCTAAGCGGACGCGACGAAGCGATAGGCACTGTCCTTGCGCTCGACCGTTCCCACGCCGGGATAAGGCAGGTGGAAGCCGATCAGCTTTGAGCGATCGGCGGCGAGCCGGTCGAGCAGTTTGCGCCTCGTCGCGGTCGCCTGATCCGGCACGTGGTCCGCGATCGGTTTCCATTCCGGATGCTGGAATGAGATCAGCGGGTGGGTGAGCACGTCACCGCCCACAATCAGCCCGTCGCCGCCGGCAAGCTCGATGGACAAGTGGCCCTGCGTATGGCCAGGCGTGTCGATGATGCGTAGGCCGGAGACGATCTCATCGGCGGCCTTGATCATTTTTACTTTGCCTTTGATGGCCGCGTAGTTGCGCCGGGCGCCCGTGACGAAGCCGGCGCGTTCGGCCGGCAGCCCGCGTGTCGCGTTTTCGCCGGACCAGAAATCCCATTCCACGGCGCCGACGTAGAAGGCCGCATCTTGAATCACCAGATCGTCCAATTCATCAACTGTCCCCCAAAGATGATCGGGATGTCCGTGGGTGAAGACCACCTTTGTGATCTTCGCCTTGTCGATGCCCGCCGCCTTGAGGTTGTCCCATAGCTTTCCCGCCGTCGGCATGAAGCGGTCGCCCGACCCCATGTCGATGAGGATCAGGTCGCTGCCTGTGCGGATCAGCGTGATGTTGGTCGGCGAATTGTACTGCTCGCCGGTCTGGCCGGCCGCCTTAAGGATGGCTTCGCGCTCAGGCGGCGGCGCGCCGGGTGCGAGAAAGCTCGTTGGCAGCACGAGGTGGCCGTCGCTCACGACGGTAACGTCAAAGGCGCCGTGCTTGAACGCGTAGGGCGTGGCTGCAAGAGCGGGCAGGGCGCGCGCGGCAAAACCCGCAGCGGATGCGGCGAGAAACGTGCGGCGATCGAGTGTCGGCATTTGCAGGCAAAAGCAATGACGGAGGCCGATTGCCTTCTACGCCAAAGCGACGCCGCCCGCCACTTGCATGCGGCGGGCGCTGAACGCGCGTTTTTTTCGGCGAACTACTTCAGCCGGTTCATCAGCAGGTAGATGACGCCCAGGACGAGCGCCAAGCCGACCAAGCTCGGCGTCGGGACGGAGCTTGCGAACTTCGTCACATTGTCAGCGACCGACAGCACAAAGCCCCCGGAGCCTTGTCCGAGGATCAGATAGATCAGCATGATCGCGAGAATGCCGACGAACCCGAGCTCGACGAACTCCCACAGAAGCTCTTTCGCAAAGGCCATGTTGGCCATGAATTTGCGCATGGCGGAACCTCTTGATGACACGTACGACCAATGGGTGGGGAGCGTCGCTCCCCACCCCGATTGCGTCAGCAATTCAGTCTAGACTGAACGTACGCTTGGTTCAGGCCATTTTCCTGTTCGAGAACAGCCAAAGGACGATCCCGAGTGTGATTAGACCGACGAGACCGTTGCCGCCCATGTCCTTCACCCAGCCCATGATGTTCGCTGTCACGGCGCCGAAGAACGGAAGATTAGCCCCAACCAACAACGAGAGCACAATCGCCAATGCCAAGAGCATCAGCGCCAATTCCGTCAACGCCCCGATCCACTCTTTGAGAGTATCGATCCCTTTCATTGCGGAGGCTCCCTGGGCATGTCCTCACTGATTCGAGGACCGCGAATCGTATTAGCGCTTTTCGCCTACTAAATGTAGAGATTTGTCGCAATGTGGCCACAAAATAACCTGTGCACTCCCGCCTTAATCGGGGATAACTCGCGAATCACGGGCGAGTTGGCACGAGGTGCCAAGTGATTCGCCCGATCTGAAACAAAACGGCCGACGCGGGGCGCCGGCCGTCGGATTCTCGACCGACGCTGCGATCGCTTAACGCGAATAATATTCGACGACGAGATGCGGCTCCATCTGCACCGCATAGGGCACATCCGTCAGCAACGGCACGCGGGCGAGCTTGGCGGTCAGCTTCGAGGCATCGACCTCGATGTAATCGGGCACGTCACGTTCGGCTAACGCCTGCGCTTCCATAACCAGCGCGAGCTGCCTGGACTTTTCCTTCACCTCGACGACGTCGCCAACTTTCACCCGGTAGCTCGGGATGGTGACGCGCTTGCCGTTGACCTTGATGTGGCCGTGATTGATGAACTGGCGCGCGGCAAAGACCGTCGGCACGAATTTGGCCCGGAAGATCAGCGCATCGAGGCGCCGCTCCAGGAGGCCGATCATGTGCGCGCCACTGTCGCCCTTCAGCCGCCGCGCTTCCTGGTAGATGCCGCGGAACTGCCGCTCGGAAATGTTGCCGTAATAGCCACGCAGCTTCTGCTTGGCCTTGAGCTGCACACCGTAGTCCGAGAGCTTGCTCTTGCGGCGCTGGCCGTGCTGGCCGGGGCCGTATTCGCGCCGGTTAACCGGGCTCTTCGGCCGACCCCAGATGTTCTCGCCCATCCGGCGATCGATCTTGTACTTGGACTCCATGCGCTTGGTCATTCGCGTCCTCGATTATCGTTGCTGTTGGCTTGAGGATCGCGCCCTCCTCTGTCCCGGCAGGGCCGGAACCGACAGGCAAAGCCTCGAAAGCGCAAGGTCTTGCCACGGGTCGCGAAACGCCCGGCAGACCTCAAGGATCGCCGGGCGCGCGGGTTTTAGGGCGATCGGGACGGCCTGTCAAACGGGCTCAAAAGGCTGGGTTATCTCGCCGCAGCCGGATTTTCTTGCGTTTCCGGATTCCGATGAGCATGTTGACCGCGTCAGGCCGGGCCCCTCTGGCAGCTATGTGGCTGCGATGTCGGACTGATGACGACATTCGGTGGGCCCGATGCATCTGACAGGTTTCCCTCAGTTCCCACGCTATCGACCCCGTCCGCCGGGCAGCGGTCCACGCGCGCCCGACCTTGCGTTTGTGGCGGTCCTGGTCGTTGCGCTTGCCATATTCGTCCTCGTCCTGCCGCACCCCGTCGTGCTCCCGGTGTTCAGCCTGTGGGCACTTTCGGCGGCGGCCTGCGCTGCTCTTCTCGCCATCTTTCCGCTTCGTACGAGAACCTATGCGGGTGCCGCCTGGGACATGGCGGGCGCGTTCACCTTGGTCGGTTGCGCGGCAGCGATTTTGGGCGAAATTGAACCGATCATCGATCTCGTTCGCCCGTCGGGGCCCAGGAACAGAGCCAATGATTGACCTCTCTATGTTTCCGCAAGGCGCGATTGCCGCTGTCCTGCAGGTGATCATGATCGACCTCGTGCTCGCCGGCGACAACGCGGTGGTGATCGGCCTTGCGGCCGCAGGCCTGCCGCCTGCGCAAAGGAACAGGGCGATCCTGGTCGGCATCATTGCGGCGACCCTGCTGCGACTGGCGTTCGCCGCAATCGCTATTGAGCTGCTCGAAATCGTCGGGCTGCTGCTCGCCGGCGGCATTCTCTTGCTGTGGGTGTGCTGGAAGATGTGGCGCGAATTGCGCGGGCCGGGCGCCGAGGATACCGAGGCGGCGCTCCTGAAGCACGATGCACATGTGCCCCGCAAAACTTTCGCGCAGGCGGCCTGGCAGATCGTGCTTGCCGACGTGTCGATGTCACTCGACAACGTGCTTGCGGTGGCAGGCGCCGCTCGCGATCACCCCTATGCGCTGATATTCGGGCTTGGCCTCTCGATCGTCCTGATGGGCGTCGCCGCGACTTTCATCGCCCGGCTGCTGAACCGGCACCGGTGGGTCGCCTATTTGGGCCTTGCGATCATTGTTTATGTCTCGATCGAGATGATCTGGCGCGGATTTTGGGAAATCGAGCCGCATGTTTTCGGCTAGAACCCGTAGCGTGCAAGCGAGGCGGCGAGCGCGGGCGAGGGCGCTCGTCCGGACGTAAAAACGATACGCGGTGAAGCCGGCAATTCCCCGTTCGGGCGCGTGCGCATCAGATCCACCACCCGGCGCGCAATGGCCGGTGCGGGGTCGAGCCAAGTGACCGGCCAGCGTGCATTTGTACGGAAGCGCTCGAGCAGAAGCGGATAGTGTGTGCAGGCGAGCACGATTGTATCCGTGCGCCTCCCGTCCTTGTCGATGAAACAGCGCGCTATTTCTCCGGCGATTGCTGCGTCGGCGACGGGGGCGCCGGCGAGCTCGGCTTCGGCGCAGGCGGCGAGCCGTGTCGAGCCGACCAGGTGCACGTCGCACCCGAAACCGAATTCGCGGATAAGTGCATGGGTATATTCGCGCGCGACGGTTGCCTGCGTGCCGAGTACGGCAACGCGTTTTGTCGTCGATTGTGCGCAAGCTGGCTTGATCGCGGGGATCGTGCCGACGAAAGGCACGCGAAAGTGCGCGCGTAATTCGCCAAGCGCAAGCGTGGACGCGGTGTTGCAGGCCACCACCACAAGATCGGGACTGCTGTCCGAGATGGCGCGCCCGGCGACGTCGACGACGCGCTCGATCAACCTGTCCTCGTCGAGATTTCCGTAAGGGAAGCCCGCGTCATCGGCGACATAGATGAAATTTGCATCAGGCCGCGCCGCCCGCACTTCCTGGAAAACCGTGAGGCCGCCGAGGCCGGAGTCGAACAGCAATATCGTGGGTGCTTTGGGCATCTCGGACGAAATCACCCGGATCCGAACACCCGTTTGAAGATGGTGTCGACGTGCTTGAAATGGTGGTCGAGGTTGAAGTTGGCCTCGAGCTCCTTATCCGTGAGCTTTGCGCGCACGTCCTTGTCCACCTTGAGAAACGACAGGAAGTCGCCTTCGCCCGCCCACACTTTCATGGCGTTGCGCTGCACGAGGCGATAGGCGTCTTCACGCGCCACGCCTTTTTGGGTGAGCGCGATCAGCACGCGCTGCGAGTGGATCAGCCCGCCAAGCCTGTCGAGGTTTTTCTGCATTGCGGCCGGGTAGACAATGAGCTTGTCAACGATCGAGGCAAGCCGCGCGAGCGCGAAATCCAGCGTGATGGTGGCATCCGGACCGATCATTCGCTCGACCGATGAGTGCGAGATATCTCGCTCGTGCCAGAGCGTCACGTTTTCCATGGCCGGGAGTGCATAAGCGCGCACCATTCGGGCAAGGCCGGTCAGGTTTTCCGACAGGACCGGGTTGCGCTTGTGCGGCATCGCCGAGGAGCCTTTTTGTTTCTCGGAGAAATATTCCTCGGCCTCGAGCACCTCGGTTCGCTGCAGGTGGCGGATTTCGGTCGCTAGTCGCTCGATCGAGGAGGCGACAACACCGAGCGTGGCAAAATACATGGCGTGCCGGTCGCGCGAGACGATCTGCGTGGACACCGGTTCGACTGAAAGGCCCATGGCCTTGGCAACATGCGCTTCGACGCGCGGGTCCACCTGCGCGAAGGTGCCGACCGCGCCGGAAATCGCGCAGGTGGCGACTTCCTTGCGCGCGGCGGCCACCCGATCGCG
>JBEVFG010000208.1:0-2681 GCA_040512415.1 Pseudolabrys sp.
TCAGGCGTCTTTTCCCTCGGCAGCAGCACGAGCACCAGCCCGAGCCAGAATGCCATGCGAAGCAGAAAAAACATCTCGCGACCCCGGTCGTCTCTTATGTGTTGCGGTTAAACCGCAGCTTTGTTCCTGACTAACAGCCGTCGATAAATCGCAAGTATTTGCATTGAGATAAAATCGCCGAAAACTTTCCGAAAACCGGAATGAATCGATTCGGCGTAAATTTTCGATTGATGGCCCACCATCGCGTGAAATGGTCGCGCCACTCGCGCATCCACCATTTCGAAACCATAGATCGATGCGGCTTTACCTATCGTTCACCATCCGGGCCGAATGAGCGTCGTGCGAGCCGTGAAACGTTCGCGAATTCACGGTGTCGGTCGGCCGGCCCCGGCGCCTTAGCGTTCGCTTAATTTCGCTCTGACACCGTGACGCAAAGATTGAGGGGGCGTTCCGGCGCGTCTTTCTGACGAACAAGCTGAAGCGCGAGGGCCGTGACTGTTTTGAGTATCATCCGCGATTGTCTCGATGCCTTATTGCATCCCTCGACGCGCTATGACGCGTTGACGCGTGCGCGTCACCGCGCATTCATGGCCCCGCGGCTGCTCGGCAGCCTGGTGGCGCTGGCGGCGTTTCCCGTCTATCTGGCGATGCGCGGCGCGCCGTCGGCGCTGGAGGTCGCGGCTTTTGCCTGGCTGATTGCACCGATCCTGTTGTCCTGGTTCCTGTCGCGCACCGGCCGCTACGAAGGCGCGCATATCCTGTCCGCGCTGGCGCTGGCGGGCCTTGTCATGATGGTTGCCATCATCACCGGCGGCATCGAATCCTTCGCCGCGGTCTGGCTCATCGTCGTTCCGCTGGAAGCCGCGCTGTCGGCCTCGCGCCGCGTGGTCGCGTTCGCTTCCATGCTGGCGCTGTCATGCGCCGCCGTGCTGATCGCGCTCGGACATTTTCATCTGCTGCCGATGGCGGAGTCCAACGCATTGCTGCGCGGCGTCCTGATGGGAGCCGGCGTCGCTTCCGCGACGCTCTATGCGGCGGGACTGGCCGTGAGCGCGGAATCGCTGGCGCGTACATCCGTGGCGCTGCTCTATCTCGAGGAAGACCGTTATCGGTTGCTCGCGCGAAACATGAGCGACGTAATTTCGCGTCACAACCGCAACGGCGCCGTGGAATTCATTTCGCCGGCGGCCGAAGCCATGCTCGGCACGCCGGGCGCGCGGCTCACCGGCCATGGCCTGTTCGATCGTGTCCACGTCGCCGATCGTCCGGCGTATCTCACGGCGCTGTCGGATGCCGCCCGCGGCAGCGAACAGCGCGTCGAGTTCCGTCTTCGCCGCGACGCGGTTCGCGGCCAGAACATTTCCGCCGACTTCATCTGGGTCGAGATGCGTTGCCGGCCGCTCGAGCAGGCCTCGTCCGAAGCCGATGTCGTCGCCGTGATGCGTGATGTCACCGACCGCAAGCTCCAGGAGCAGGCCCTCGAGCTGGCGCGCACCGCCGCCGAGCAGGCGGATGCCTCCAAGACCCGATTCCTGGCCACCATGAGCCACGAATTGCGCACGCCGCTGAACGCCATTATCGGCTTCTCCGAGATGATCGTGCATGAAGAAGCGATGATGCTCGATGTCGCGCGCCGCAAGGAATACGCGCAGTTGATCAACGATTCCGGTCAGCATTTGTTGTCGGTCGTCAACGGCATCCTCGATATCTCCAAACTGGAGACCGGCAATTTCGATATTTCGCCGGAGCCGTTCGCGCCGCGCGCGGCGCTCCTGCATTGCTGTAATTTGCTGGCGCTGAAGGCGCGGGACAACGGCGTCGACCTGATCACCCGCGCGGCGGAGGACTTGCCGGTGATGAACGGCGATCCCCGCGCGTTCAAGCAGATCGTACTGAATCTCGTCGTCAACGCCATCAAGTTCACCGAGCGCGGCGGCAGCGTGACGGTTTCCGCCGCGGTCGAGGGATCGCGACTGATGCTGTGCGTCACCGATACCGGGGTCGGGATCGCCGCCGAGGATCTCATACGGATCGGCGATCCGTTCTTCCAGGGCGGCAAGACCTATCAGCGCAAGCACGAAGGCACCGGTCTCGGCCTGTCGATCGTGAAGGGCCTGGTCGGATTGCACAATGGCGAGATGAACGTACAGAGCACGGTCGGTGAGGGCACCACGGTCACGGTTGCCTTGCCGCTTGACTTTGCGCCGCTCCTGACGCCTTCAGACAACCTCGCGACGCTGATACCGGCGCCGCGATCGGGTTCACAGGATCAAGTCCACCAGGTGAAGAAAAGTGCCTAGGCGTATTGACGACGATGACGAGATGCCGCGCCGCCGCCGCCGCGGCGCGAAGGCGGCTGCGATTGAGGTCGAGCAGGAGCGTGGCCTGGTGATGCGCATGCTCGTGCACAGTCCGAAAGACATGGTCGCGGGCCTGCTCGCCGCGGCTGCGATCTGCGCCATCATCGCCAATGCATTGTTCCTGCAGGCCGGGCGCCATCCCTCGCCGATGTTCGGTTCGGTGGTGACACTGCCGTCGCCGCAAACCGCCGTCGCAAGCCCGTTGCCGCGCCCGCGCCCGGTGGAACTGATCTCAAGGCCGGGCGAGGCCGAGCCGCCGGAAATCAGGCCGGTCGAGGTGCGGGGCGCCGATCCCAGGCAGGTCGAGCTCAAGGGCGGCGA
>JBEVFG010000209.1:0-16757 GCA_040512415.1 Pseudolabrys sp.
TCGAAGCGCAATGCATGACATCTACCCGCGCCGATTGAAGGTGCGAGAATCTGCCATGGTTTGACGGCGCTTGCCACCGACCTCACGCGCAAATGAAGAGCGGCGCCCGAAGGCGCCGCCGAACGTCTTTCGCCTTGAGCGGTCTAGAACTGCTCGAAATAGCGGCGGTCGCGCATCGAGACAATGATGCCCTTAGGCGTGACCACGACCCAGCGGCCGTCCTGCCGCTTGATCTGCTCGACCGGCCCGATGCCCGGCAAAGGCGCGCCGGGCACGACTTGGTAGACGTCGCCGTGACCTTGCACGTAAACGAAGCCGTCGCGCGTCTCGCGGATCGTCCAGTCGGTGATGACCGACGGACGACGCGGCACTTCCGCTGCTGGGCCCGGACGCGCCGGCGGCAACGGTGCCGTGGCCGCAGATGTCGGCGGCACCGTTTGCGGCGGCGTGACCGCGCCGGTGATTTCCGCGCCGTCGCGCGCCAGACGCTCGCTGATTTTGGCGAATTGGCTGTGCGCCGATTTGTTTGCGGCCTCAAAGCTCGCCTTCAGGCTGGCGACATCCTTGGAAAGACGCGCGATCGACTGTTGTGCCGCCTTGCTCTCTTCAAGACCTGCAACATCGACCGAAGCGGGCTTGGAGAATCCGCCGGTCATCGTCGCGCCGGCCAGCACGCCGACGGCGGCGGCGGTCGCAACCGAAGCGGCAAGTATGGCGTAGCGCCGTTGGCGGGGACGCAGGCGGAGCTGCGGCCATCGCGCACGCGCCGGCGCCGCTTGGGCAATGTCGGTCGGCTCTTCTTTATTATCGATGTCCGTCCTGCTGACCGCCGGTGCGGCTTCGAGGGTGGCTGGCAGCTCCGCCACCGGTTCGCTGGCCACGTCCGATGTCGCCGGCGAGAGCGAAGGTGAGTCAACCAACGGCAGTTCGGTTTGCCCTTGCTGCGGTGCGTTGTCCGGATTCGCTACCGGATCGCCGCCGGCACTCTCGATTTGCTTGCGCTTGGCCATGGCACTGGTCCTCGATTGGGCGTTCATCAATCGGTAACCATGTTTGGTTACCAACTGGTTACCATTTGCTTGCTGGCAAGCGGCCGCGCCTCCTATCAATCGAGAGGACCTTGCACCGCGCCCGGATAACGTCGCACCGGGCGTCCTCGGGTCTCGCGTGAGATGCCGGCATCGCTGGCATCTCACGCTTAATTCCCATCCGAAAATGCAGCAGCTAGACCGCGACGCCGTTCTCGCCCGCGCGCGCCTTCAGCGACACGGCCGGCCGCGCGCCGATGTGCTGTATGACTTCGGCTGCCGCAATACCGCCAAGGCGGGCGGAGGTGCGATGATCCTTGCCGCGCGCAAGACCGGCAAGAAAGCCGGCGGCGAACAGATCGCCGGCGCCGGTGACGTCCGCCACCTGCGCGACAGGTTCCGCTGGCACCGCCTCGACGACCTCGCGCGAAACAACGACGCAGCCCTTTTCGCTGCGCGTCACCACCGCGAGCTTGGCCTCACCGCGCAGCGCCTTGACGGCGGTATCGAAGTCGGCGGTCTCATAGAGGCTGTGCAGCTCGCGCTCGTTGGCGAACACGATGTCGACGATACCCTTGCGAATCAGGTCGAGAAATTCCGCACGATAACGGTCGACGCAGAAGGCGTCCGACAACGTGAGCGCGACGCGGCGACCCGCCTTGTGCGCGATGCCCGCAGCCTTGACGAAGGCCTCCTTAGCCTGCGGCGGATCCCATAGATAGCCTTCGAGGTACGTGACTGCCGCGCTCGCCACCTGCCCTTCGTCAATGTCGGCCGGCCGCAAGTCCTGGGCGGCGCCGAGAAACGTGTTCATCGTTCGCTCACCGTCCGGCGTCACCATGATGTAGGAGCGCGCCGTGGAAGGACCGGTTGTTGCGGGCTTGGTGTCGAACGCAACGCCGGCAGCGCGGATGTCATGGACGAAACTCCGTCCCAACTCGTCATCTTTCACCTTGCCGACGAATGCCGCGCGGGCACCAAAGCTCGCGACGCCGACGATCGTGTTTGCGGCAGATCCTCCCGAGCTTTCCATCGCCGGGCCCATCGCCGCGTAGATCGCTTGCGCCCGCGCTTCGTCGATCAATGCCATCGTGCCCTTGTTCATGCCTTGCGCCACCAGGAAGTCATCTTCGGCGCGGGCGATCACATCGACGATGGCGTTGCCAATGCCGAGCACGTCATAGCGGAGAGCAGTCATGTGTTGTCCTCATGAATGGCGCGCGCACTATATCGGGGCATCGAGCGGCGGCAAGCTTATGCGCACTGCGTGGATGACGGGCCTGTGCCCACGGGCCTAGAGTAGCCGCGAGGGGATCACCAAAATGTCGCTCGCACGCGATATCACCACCGTCGGCGGCGGCACACTGATGTCGCGGCTTCTCGCTTATGTGCGCGACGCCTGGATTGCCGCCCTGTTGGGTGCCGGGCCTTATTCAGAGACCTTGTTTGCTGTTCTCCAGGTGGTCAATTTTTTTCGCCGCTTGCTGTCGGAGGGCGCGCTCAATAGCGCCTTCGTGCCGATCTGGACCAAACTGCACGGCAGCACAGATGGCGCGGCCAATGCCAACCGCTTCACGTGGCGCGTCCTGCTCATGATGTTCTGCGTGGCGGGCAGTATCGCGCTGTTCGGCGTGTTCTTTGGACACTATGTCATCGCCGGCGTCGCGCCGGGTTTCGACGACTCGCTGCGATCGTTCTCGGCATTCCTGCTGTTCATGGTCGCGCCCTATATCTTGCTTGCGGGGCTCGTCGCGGTGATCGCCGCCGCTCTCAGTGCAGAAGGTCGGGTCGGCGCCGTCGCCATCACGACGGTCTTGTTCAATTTGACCATGCTGCTCGCACTGCTGCTGCTGCCTGACGAACCGATCGAGCGCTATCAAGTCACCTTTTGGGTCGCGCTTGCCATCACCGTGGCGGGCATAGTCCAGCTTCTGGCCGCGGCCATGGTCTGGTTGATGACGGGAAGGCGATGGCAACGAGCTCGCTCGCCTGCGCGCGATCAGACTGGAGCGTTCTTCGGACGGGCACTGCCCGGCCTGATCGCGACAAGCATCCCGCAACTGAAACTGATCGCCGCAACCGCGATCGTCTCGGCATCGCCCGCCGCCGTCTCGTGGTTCTACTACGCCAATCGCCTCTACGAACTGCCGCTCGGTGTCGCTTCGATCGCAGTCGCGGCCGTGATTGTGCCGCGCATTGCAGGCAGCGTGCATGCCCGCAACGAGAGCCGATTCGCTTCGGCACAGTCGCGCGCTTATGAAATCGCCATTGGACTTGCTTTGCCGGCGGCTACCGGCTTTGCGCTCCTGGCAGAGCCGATTGCGCGCGGCCTGTTCGAACGCGGGGCATTCGGCGCCCAGGATACGGCCGCGGTAGCGGCTGCGCTGGTGGCGATTTGTGCGGGGCTGCCGGGACACGTGCTCGAGAAGGTATTCGGCGCGGTTTCATTCGCGCACGAGGACACGCATACCCCCATGCTGGCCGCCCTTGGCGGGCTCGCAGCAGCCATCATCGGCGGCGCGCTGCTGTTTCCACGGTTTGGGTACGTCGGTGTCGCGGCTGCAATTGCCGTGTCGGGCTGGGTCGGGGCCGGGCTGCTCGGCACCCTGCTTTTTCGCCGCCGCTGGCTGCGGATCGATGCTGCGGCCTGGCGCCGCCTGCCTCGCATTTGCCTCGCCACGATCGCGATGGCCGCTGCGGTCGGCTCCGCCAATCACTTGATTGGCGCGGGCGGTGCGTCATCGGCCGCACGACTGGCGATCCTTGCCGCACTGGTAACGCTCGGCCTCGCCGTCTACTTCGCCGCGCTGCGATTGCTCGGCGTCGTAACGCTCAAAGAACTGGCGCGCGGCAATGAAAATCGTAAGGGCCTTGCGCGGCGCGCCTCCCGCGTGGCATGGCTCCCGCGCAAGGCAATGAGGACGGGCAATGGCGTTTAAGGAACGCGTTTTTTCCGGCGTGCAGCCGACCGGCAACCTGCACCTCGGCAATTATCTTGGCGCCATCACGAAGTTCGTGGCGCTGCAGGATCGCTATGACTGCATCTATTGTGTCGTCGATCTTCACGCCATCACCGTATGGCAAGAACCAAACGAATTGCCGCGCGCGACACGCGAGGTGACGGCCGCGTTCCTGGCCTGCGGCATCGATCCGAAGAAGAACATCATCTTCAACCAGAGCCAGGTCGCCGAGCACGCCGAGCTCACATGGGTCTTCAATTGCGTCGCGCGCGTCGGCTGGCTCAACCGGATGACGCAGTTCAAGGAAAAGGCCGGCAAGGATCGCGAGAACGCGTCGGTCGGCCTCTACGTTTATCCGAACCTGATGGCGGCCGACATCCTCGTCTACCGTGCAACGCACGTTCCCGTCGGCGAGGATCAGAAGCAGCACCTCGAGCTGTCGCGCGACATCGCGCAGAAATTCAACAACGACTTCTCGGCGTCGATCCAGGCGCACGGCTTCGGCGAAACTTTCTTTCCGCAACCGGAGCCGATCATCCAGGGTCCGGCAACGCGCGTGATGTCACTACGCGACGGCTCGAAGAAAATGTCGAAGTCGGAGGCATCAGATTACTCCCGCATCAATTTGACCGACGACGCAGACGACATCGCGCAGAAGATCCGCAAGGCCAAGACTGATCCGGAACCTCTGCCGAGCGAGGAGAAAGGCCTTGCGCCGCGTCCGGAAGCCGACAACCTGGTGGGCATCTACGCGGCGCTCCAAGGCGTGAGCAAAGCTGAAGTGCTCGGCCAGTTCGGCGGCGGCCAGTTTTCGACCTTCAAAACCGCGCTCGTTGATCTCGCGGTCGCGAAACTCGGGCCGATCGGCGCCGAAATGAAGAAACTCGTACAGGATCCTGTCTATATCAACTCGATCCTGGCCGACGGCTCGCAGCGCGCGCAGGCAATCGCCGCCGAAACCATGAAGGCCGTCAAGGATATCGTCGGTTTCGTGCGCCGCTAGTTTGCGGCGCGGGATATCCGCCTTGTCGTCGCGCCGGGCGGCATGCCACCATTGCCCGCTTGTGCATTCGTCACAGCGCATATGATCGGACGGGAGCGTCGCGACCATGAGCAGCAAGCGCCGCAGTTACGAGGCCGGCCACAAGCGGAAATATCTGGTGGTCATCGACGACACCGAGGAATGCGATCGCGCCGTCTACTGGGCGGCGAAGCGCGCCGGTCGTACGAAGTCACAGATCGTGATGCTGCGCGTGATCGAGCCGGGCGATCGCAATCAGCAATGGCTCGGCGTTGCCGACCTCATGAAGGCTGAGGCGCAGGAGGCTGCAAACGCCGCGCTCGATAAATTTGCCGCGCGCGCAAAGAAGATCGCCAAGATCACGCCCGACCGCGTCATTCGCGAAGGCAACACGTCGGAAGAGATCGTCAAGCTGATCGACGAAGACGCCGACATCGGTATTTTGGTTCTGGCCGCCGGCACCGGCAAGGAAGGCCCGGGCCCCTTGGTATCGAACCTCGCCAAGACCGCCGGAACATTTCCAATCCCGGTCGCGCTGGTGCCGGGCCATCTGAGCGACGACGATATCGATGCCAGTTCCTGATTTGCGGCCGTTTCCGGCCGGTTGACCGGAAGCACCGCAAGCGCCATTTATGCGCTATGATTTGACCACCCACGGGCCTTGAACCCGTTGAGGCAAGGAGCAATTTTTATGTTCATCCAGACCGAGGCCACGCCCAATCCGGCGACGCTGAAGTTTCTGCCCGGCCGACCCGTGCTCGAGACCGGTACCCTCGACATGCCGACCAAGGAAGCCGCGGCGCAATCGCCGCTTGCCGCCAAGCTGTTCGACGTTGCCAACGTCGGCGCCGTGTTCTTCGGATCCGATTTCATCGCGGTGACCAAGACGGGCGGGGAATGGCAACAGCTCAAGCCTGCAATCCTGGGCGCCATCATGGAGCACTACATGTCCGGTGCGCCGCTGCTTGCCGGCGACGCGACCTTGGCCGATGCCGCAGCGGATGAATTCTTCGACGCCAAGGATGCCGAGACCGTCGCCACCATCAAGGATTTGATCGAGACGCGTGTGCGCCCGGCAGTGGCGGGTGACGGCGGCGACATCACCTTCCGCGGCTACAAGGAGGGGATCGTCTACCTCAACATGAAGGGCGCATGCTCGGGCTGCCCGTCGTCGACGGCGACCCTCAAGCACGGCATCCAGAACCTGCTCAGGCACTTCGTTCCCGATGTTGTCGAAGTAAGGCCGATATAGGCCCAATATCCGAGCTATTTCGACGATGCCCGGCCTATGCGCTGGGCATCGACGTTTTTGCGTTGTTGTGAAGACGCTGCTGGTGCGCTGACAAGCCCGGCCATGTCGGTGATAAACTTAATTCATGCGCGTTCTTGCCATCGATACCGCGCTCGAGGCCTGCTCGGTCGCCGTGCTGGACACCGAGCGTGCGGATTTGTGCGCGCATGAATCGTTGCCGATGCTGCGCGGTCACGCCGAAGCGTTGATGCCCCTGGTCGCACGGGTGCTCGACCGCGTTCAGCTTGATTTCTCCGCGATTGACCGTGTCGCGGTGACAACCGGGCCAGGGAGCTTCACCGGTCTGCGGGTCGGCATTGCGGCCGCGCGCGGCATTGCGCTTGCTTCGAACAAGCCGGCGATCGGACTGACGACGCTTGCCGCCTTTGCCGCGCCATTCATTGCGGCCGACGATACGCTGCCGGTCGTGGTCGTGGTCGATGCGCGCCACGATCATGTGTACCTGCAGGTTTTCGGTCCAGGCGGCCGCACGCTTGTCGCGCCTCGCATCGCCCCGCTGCGTGAGGCCTTGCGTGTTTCCTCAACCGGCATGCCGCGTATCACTGGAACCGCGGCCGCCAAGCTCGCAGCGGTGTGGCCCGCTGGCGAACGTGCACCGACGAAAGTCGACCAGCGTGGTGCACCAGACATCAATTGGGTCGCGCGACTCGGCGCCGCTGCATCCGACACCGGCACGCCGCCCAAACCTCTGTACCTTCGTCCACCGGACGCCCATCCGCAGGATGCGGTGCAATTGGCCCGGCGATGATCGGTTTCATCAGCAATCTGTTCAACCGGTCTGAGCCGTCGATAACCGAGGCAAGCGCGCGCGACGCATCCGCGATCGCAGCACTTCACGGCAGGTCATTTCGCCGCGGCTGGAGTGAGCAGGAAGTCGAAGGTCTGCTTCTTGACCGCCATGTGATCGCACACCGGGCAACCGGCGGTGCAAAGCTAAACGGATTCATCCTGTCGCGGCTTGTGGAGGATGAGGCGGAAATCCTTTCCGTCGCCGTCGCCGACCGGCAACGCGGCCGTGGGCTTGCGCGCAAGTTACTCAACCTTCATCTGCGCCGCCTCGCCGGCCTTGGTGCATGCACCATTTTCCTTGAAGTCGACGAGCACAATGTGCCGGCGCTGCGGCTCTATCACCACGCCGGTTTCCAGGAAATTTCACGTCGTCCCGGCTATTATTCCGGTTCCGACGCAACGGCCGCCACTGCGCTGATTCTACGGCGCGACTTGGTCTGAGCGTGCGGTGGACACATGCCTGACACGGCCAATATGATATTGGGGTCCCGAGTGAAGGACCCAGGCTCGAGAGAGATGCCGACGTGACCGCCGCGAGCAAGCGCAACTTCGAGAAGAAGAACATCGAGGCGCTATGCGCCGCCAAGGGCATGCGCATGACCGAGCAGCGTCGGGTGATCGCGCGCGTGCTCGCGCAGTCGGACGATCATCCGGACGTTGAAGAGCTCTACCGGCGCTGTGCCAAGGTCGACGAGCACATTTCAATTTCGACCGTCTATCGAACCATGCGACTTTTTGAAGACGCCGGCATCATCGAGCGGCACGATTTCCGCGACGGACGGGCACGCTATGAAACCAGCCCCGACGCCCACCACGACCATCTGATCAACCTCCGCAACGGCGAAGTGATCGAATTTCAATCCGAGGAAATCGAGCGCCTGCAGGCCGAAGTCGCGCGCAAGCTCGGCTATAAACTTGTCGACCATCGGCTCGAGCTTTATGCCGTGCCGCTGGAAGACGACAAGAAGCGCTAGGCATGCATCGCCGGAACTAGACGCCTATGGTGCGCGCGCTTTTCATCGCGGCATTCTTCTTCACGATGACGCCGCTACTGATCTCAGTCCAGTGGGCGCTCGGCAAGCTTGGATTGCCCGGTTGGGGCTTCATCGCTTCGAATTACTATCGGGTGCTGTGCTCTTTGCTCCGCATACGTGTGCGCGTGCACGGCGCCCCGATGCGTGACCGCGCTGTTCTTTACGTTTCCAATCACGTATCGTGGGCGGATATTCTCGTTATCGGCTCGGTCGCTCCGGTCGCCTTCGTCGCCAAACGCGAAGTCGCGAGCTGGCCGCTGGTCGGCATCACCGCGAAAATCCAGCGGACGGTGTTCGTCGATCGTACGCGCCGCCATCAGGCCGCTGAGGCGGTCGCCGATATCGTCAAGCGGCTAAAGGACGGCGTTTCGGTGGTGCTGTTTGCCGAAGGCACGTCAAGTGATGGCAACCGCGTTCTGCCATTCCGTTCCGCGCTGCTTGGCGCGGTCGAAGAGGCGTCGGCGCATGCCGGCAACATCCTGATCCAGCCGATGTCGATCAGCTACACCGGACTGCATGGCATCCCGATGGGCCGCCAGCATCGTCCGCTGGTGGCGTGGTATGGCGATCTCGACTTTCTGCCGCACATCAAGGTCTTCATCGAGCATGGCGCGGTCGACGCCGTCGTCAGCTACGGTGAGGCGGTTCCCGTCGATATTGCGGCCGACCGCAAGGCCATGTCGAAGCGCTTGGAAAACTCCGTGCGCGGCCTGCAGGCCTCGACCTTGCGCGGGCGCCGTTGACCGTGCAAAACGCGCATTCCGGCTGAGGATTTAGGGCGAGCCACCCAAGTCTTAAAATCGTTGTAAAATCAAATATATGGTCTTACGGGACAAATTCCGAGACGGCGGGTAGATTGAAATACGCCTCGCATCGAAATGGCATGAGCAAAGCGCGCAAGGTTCACGTCAAATCATTCGGCTGCCAGATGAACGTCTACGATTCCCATCGTATGACGGACACCTTGGCGCCTGCGGGCTACGACGAGACGGCATCGCCGAAAGACGCCGACCTTGTCATCCTCAACACCTGCCATATCCGCGAAAAGGCGGTCGAAAAGGTCTATTCCGAGATCGGCCGCATCCGGGAAATGAAGGAAGCAGCAGCGCGCGAAGGCCGTCGCATGCTGATCGCGGTCGCTGGTTGCGTCGCCCAGGCGGAAGGCCGCGAAATCGTCCGGCGCGCGGGCGCTGTTGACCTGGTGGTCGGTTCGCAGAACTACCATCGGCTGCCGGAGATGGTCGCGCGCGCGCAACGCGGCGAGAAAGTTATCGACACCGATTTTCCGGTCGAGGACAAGTTCGACGCCCTGGCAGCGCCGAAACGAGATGCGATCGCCAAACGCGGTATCTCAGCGTTCGTCACCGTTCAGGAAGGCTGCGACAAGTTCTGCACGTTCTGTGTCGTGCCCTACACGCGCGGCGCGGAAGTGTCGCGCCCGGTTGAAAAGATCGTCGCCGAAGTCGAACGGCTGGCGGACGGCGGCGTGCGCGAAGTGACGCTGATCGGACAGAACGTGAATGCCTATCACGGGCCCGGACCAGACGGAGCGGCATCAAGCCTCGGCAGATTGCTTCGCCGTCTTGCCGAGGTCCCCGGCATTCTTCGTCTGCGTTACACGACGAGCCACCCGCGCGACATGGATGACGATCTGGTGGCGGCTCATCGCGAATTACCCGAGCTGATGCCCTACGTGCACCTGCCGGTGCAATCCGGTTCCGACCGTATCCTTGCGGCGATGAACCGCAAGCATACGCGCAAGGACTACCTCGACGTGATTGCGCGTCTTCGTGCGGGTCGCACAGATCTCGCCTTCACGTCCGACTTCATCGTCGGCTTCCCCGGCGAAACCGAGTTGGATTTCCGTGACAGTCTCTCGCTGGTCGACGAGGTTGGTTACGCCGGCGCATTCTCCTTCATCTACTCACCGCGCCCTGGGACACCCGCCGCCGAAATGGAAGATCAGATTCCAGTGGACGTGAAGTCCGAGCGCCTGCAACGGCTGCAGGCCACCATTACGCGCAATCAACGCCGGTTCAACGCCGGTTTTGCCGGACGCACTGTCGACGTGCTTCTCGAAAAGCCGGGCAAACTGCCCGGGCAGCTCGTGGGCCGCTCGCCGTACCTGCAGGCTGTTCAGGTCATAGCGCCGGCCGAATGCATCGGCTCGATGCGGCGCGTGACCGTCGACGAAGTCGGCAGCAACAGCCTGTTTGGTAGTCTCGCAGATGACAGCCGTACAGTAACGCTCACAGCAGCAGGAGCCTGAAACAACCTTGCGCACTACGGATCCCGTGATCCCGCCCGCTGCCGCCTCCGAGGAGACGGCCACGACCCAGACCGTGCTTGCATTCGAAGACAACAAGCTCGCGTCGATGCTGTTCGGACAATATGGACAAAATCTTGCGCTGATCGAACGCCGCCTCGGCGTGGTCGCCGAGCAGCGCGGCAATCACGTCACGATCGAAGGCTCGCGTGGCGCGTGCGAGCAGGCGCGCCACGTTCTCGAGGGACTCTATGAGCAGCTCAAGCGTGGCCGCGACCTGAGCCAAGGCGACGTCGAAGGGGCTATCCGCCAGGCGATCGCGCAGGGCTCGCTCTTCGACTACGACCCTGCCGCGCCGCGGCCGGCATTCGAAGAGATCAACTTGCGCAAGCGGCCGGTACGCGCGCGCACGGCCGCGCAGGATGCCTATATCCGGGCGCTCAAGCGCCACGCATTGGTGTTCGGGACCGGGCCTGCCGGCACGGGCAAGACCTGGCTCGCCGTTGCGCAGGCGCTTCAGATGTTCGAGCGTAAAGAGGTCGACCGTATCATTTTGTCGCGCCCTGCCGTCGAGGCTGGCGAGCGTCTCGGCTTTCTTCCCGGCGACATGCGCGAAAAAGTCGACCCCTATCTGCGCCCGATCTACGACGCGCTCTACGACTTGATGGACGCGCGCATCGTCGAACGGGCGCTGCAAGCCGGTGAAATTGAAATTGCGCCGCTTGCCTTCATGCGCGGCCGAACGCTCTCGAACGCCGCCGTCATTCTGGACGAGGCGCAGAACACAACCTCCATGCAGATGAAAATGTTTCTCACGCGACTGGGTGAAAACAGCCGCATGATCGTCACGGGCGATCCAAGCCAGGTCGACCTGCCGCACGGCCAGGCATCCGGCCTCGCGGAAGCCGTCAAACTGCTGAAAGGCATTGAAGGCATCGGTCATGTGGCGTTCACGCATGAGGATGTCATCCGCCACGAGCTCGTGGCCCGTATCGTCGAGGCCTACGATCGCGGCGTCCCCACGCGCGAGGGAAAAGGATGAAGACGCCGCCGGGGCAGCCTGCGTCGCTGCTGCACATCGACCTTCGCATCGAGTCGCCGCTCTGGGACGGCCAGCCTCTGGCCGAAAACACCGTGCGGAACTCGGTCCTTGCCGCGGCCGCAGCGCTCTCAACAGCGGGCGGTGAAGTCAGTATTGTGCTCACCGACGATTCGGCGATCCGCTCGCTCAACCGGAATTGGCGTGGCATCGACAAGCCGACCAACGTTTTGTCGTTTCCCGTTTCGGGTCCCGACACCGGCGAAGGCGCGCGCCTGTTCGGCGATATCGTGATCGCTTTCGAGACGCTCGAACGGGAATGCTCTGATGAGAACCGCGACTTTCTTCATCACCTCGCCCACCTCGCAGTGCACGGGTTTCTCCATCTCAACGGCTATGATCACCAGACCGACGCGCAGGCCGAGGCGATGGAAGGGCTCGAAAGCAAGATCATGGCCCGTTTGAACATGCCTGATCCCTACCGTGCGCACGATTTTGGCAACGCCTGACCGCCATGTCTGAAAGCGATCCATCTGGCTCAAGGCCCGCCGCCACTCCGTCATACGAGCCGCGAAACCTGCCGGTGCCGGTGCCGCCGGCGCGAAACGGGGGCGAGAACTGGTTCATCCGCGCACTGCGCGCGCTGTTCGGGCGAAAGCCGAATATTGCACGTGCCGATCTGCAGGACGTTCTCGATGCCGTCGGGCCCGGCGATTCCAGTTTCACTGCGGACGAAAGCCGGATGCTCAGGAATATCCTTGGCCTGCGCGAGCGCCGCGTCGGCGACGTCATGGTGCCGCGCGCCGACATCATCGCCGTCCAGCAGGACATCAAGCTCGGCGAATTGATGCGAGTGTTCGAGGGTGCGGGCCATTCGCGGCTTGTGGTGTACAACGACACCCTCGACGATCCGGTCGGCATGGTCCACATACGCGACCTGATCGCCTTCATGACCGCGCGTGCGACTGCCAATCCGGAGAAAAACGCCAAGCGTAAAAAGCCGCTGCCCGCAGGCCTCGACCTGAAGGCAATCAACCTCGGCACGCCGCTGTCGGCGACGAAGATCGTCCGCGAGATCCTGTTCGTGCCGCCGTCGATGCGCGTCATCGATCTGCTGGCGCGCATGCAGGCGACGCGAATTCATCTCTCGCTCGTGGTCGACGAGTATGGCGGCACCGACGGGCTCGCTTCCATTGAGGATATCGTCGAGCAGATCGTCGGCGACATTGCCGACGAACACGACGAAGACGCCACGCCCGAAATCACGCAGCTACCTGACGGCTCATTTGTTGCCGATGCGCGGGCCAAGATCGAAGACGTCATCACGACCGTCGGCAACGATTTCGACGTTGGCGACGCTATCGACGACGTCGACACCATCGGCGGGTATCTAGTGACGCGCGCGGGGCGCCTGCCCGTGCGCGGAGAGATCGTGCCCGGCCCGGATCTTTTCGAGTTCGAAGTCCTCGACGCCGATCCACGCCGCGTCAAGCGCGTACGGATAACCCGGCTGAAAGAGAGACGCGAGCGGTCGCGCGAGGCGCGCAGGCGCAACGAGGCCGATGGCATGTTCTCGAGCGTCGCAACTTCGCCGGCGGCGCCCGATGACAAGTCACCCCGCAACGACACCGGTCCGGCCGGCGTGCGCCAGCCGTGATCATTACCCGTCTCGCCCACGCCGTCGTGCTCGCCATTGGCTGGCGGCGCGCAAACATTGCATTCGTTGCCGGCGCCGCGTCGGCTTTGGCCATGCCGCCCATCAACGCATGGCCTGTCCTGTTCGTGACATTTCCGATCCTGGTCTGGCTCGCGGACGGATCCACCGCCGGACGCTGGAGCGGCGCGATCACCGCCGCGGTGGCCGGCTGGTGTTTTGGTTTCGGATATTTCCTCGCGGGAGTTTATTGGGTCGGATACGCCTTTCTCGTCGACGCCAAGACCTTCGGCTGGCTTTTGCCTGTCGCCGTTGCCGGACTACCCGCTTATTTGGCGCTTTACACGGGCCTTGGACTTGCGATCGCCCGGCTGATTTGGGTACGCGGGCCCGAACGAATCCTGGCGCTCGCCGCCGCAATAACCGCCGCAGAATGGCTACGCGGCCGCCTGCTCAGCGGGTTTCCCTGGAATACGTTTGGCTACGCGCTGACTGAGCCGCTCGTGCTCGCGCAAAGCGTTTCGTTGACCGGGATATGGACCCTTACATTTCTTTGCGTTGCGATTTGCGCGAGTCCCGCAGTCATCGCCGACGATAAGACCGACAAGCGACATCCATACCGCCCTCTCGTTTTTGGACTGATTGTCCTCGCGGGACTCGCCGCTTACGGCACCGCAAGGCTGTGGTTGCACCCAACGGAATATGTGAACGGCATCCGCCTGCGCATCATGCAACCCAATTTGCAGCAAGATGACAAATTCAACTACTCAGCAAAGGCGGACGTAATGAGCCGTTACTTGCGTCTATCGGATCACGCCACAAGCCCAGGTTCGAACGGCATCCGTGACGTGACGCATCTCATTTGGCCGGAAGCGGCTTTTCCCTTCTTTCTGACGCGCGAGCCTGACGCGCTTGCGCAAATCGCCGGCCTGATCAGGCCGTCAACGGTACTGATAACGGGCGCAGTGCGGGCGGCGTCGGATGCCAACCCGCGCGACCAGCGCGCGTACAATTCGATCTATGTGATCGACCCCAATGGGTCGATCCGCGGCATTTACGACAAGGTGCATCTTGTTCCGTTCGGCGAGTACCTGCCGTTCCAACGCGTGCTCGAACGGTTGGGCTTGATGCAATTGACGAAAGTAATCGGCGGCTTTCTCTCTGGTGATCGCCGACGCCCGATGGACATTCTCGGCGCGCCAAAAATGCTCCCGTTGGTCTGTTACGAGGCGATCTTTCCTGGTGCTGCAGTGCTCCCCGGCGAGCGCCCGGGCTGGATGGTCAATGTCACGAACGATGGCTGGTTCGGAATCAGTTCCGGGCCGTATCAGCATTTCCAACAGGCACGCGTCCTTGCGATCGCCGAAGGGCTGCCCTTGGTACGTGCAGCCAACACCGGCATTTCGGCGGTGGTCGACCCCGTCGGACGCATCATCAATTCACTGCCCTTGGGAATCGAAGGCGTGCTGGACGCCCGGCTACCGGCTGCGATCGAACCGACACTTTACGTGAAGTACGGCAACTACCTCTTGGGTTCCGCCTTGCTACTCAGTCTTCTTGTTGTAGGACGCCGGCGGTTTCGCGCGTAGATTGCGCAATTGTCCACAGCATTATGCAAGTTGCTGCATGAAAATCAGGCAGAAAAATCGCCACTAAACAAAATACCACCGGAATGTAGTGATACAAATTTCGCTGACATCTATGGCTAAATTTACGCAGCGTTTCCCGATTACAAGGACTCGCGCATTGCGTTGGCGCCTTCACTTGTGACAACTATGCCCGAAATGGGGCATAGGAGAAATCTATGGCTAAGAAGGCGCCGAACCCGATCGACAGACATGTCGGTTCACGCGTCCGCATGCGCCGAATGATGCTAAGCATGAGTCAGGAAAAACTGGGTGATGCTCTTGGGCTCACTTTCCAACAAGTTCAGAAATACGAAAAAGGAACTAACCGCATTGGCGCCAGCCGGCTGCAGCAAATCGCCCACATCCTCCAGGTGCCGGTTTCATTCTTCTTCGAAGGCGCGCCGCATTCGTCGGGGCATGCCGGCGGCATGAGCGAAGCGCCCTCGCCGGCCTACGTCGCCGACTTCCTTGCGACTTCCGATGGCCTATCCTTGACCAAGGCCTTTATGCGCATAAAGAGCAGCAAGCTGCGGCGGCGTATCGTCGATCTCGTCGAACAAATCGCCGGAATCAACTGACCTAGGGTCATATCCCATCGTTTTGAGGCATCTGCCCAGCGCTGCCCGCATCTTGACCTGCATCGCCGCCGCTGCAAGAACCACCCCCGACATGGCATGAGGCGGCAACGCAGCCGCGCCACGGGAGGAGTTGCAGCGGTGGCTCACACGAATTTTCTTTTTACCAGCGAGTCGGTTTCGGAAGGTCATCCGGACAAGGTCTGCGATCAGATTTCTGACGCGGTGCTCGACGCATTTCTGGAAAACGACATCAAGCTCGGCATCGCCGACGACAGCTTGGTGAATACGCGGCTTGGCTGCGAGACCCTCGCAACAACCAATAAGATCGTCATCGCCGGCGAAGGGCGCGGTCAGGCGCCGTTATTCCGCAAGCACGGCGACAAGGCCGTGGTTGATCGCGAGTTCATCACCAAGATCGCACGCGATGTCGTGAGGGACATCGGCTATGACCAAGACGGCTTTTCGTATTACGGCGCGGACGTCGAGGTGCTCCTGCATGGCCAATCGCCTGACATCGCAATGGGCGTGAATGCCAAGAAGAAGAAGGGCGGAGAGGAAGAAGGTGCCGGCGACCAGGGCATGATGTTCGGCTTCGCCTGCACCGAGAGCGAGGTCTACGAGAAGAACTCATTCATGCCGGCGCCGATCTATTTCGCGCACAAGATCCTCAAGGTTCTTTCGGAAAAGCGCCGTTCCGGCCAACTCTACGACCTGCAGCCCGATTCGAAGAGCCAGGTCACCATTCGTTACGTCGACGGCAAACCAATCGGCTGCACCAAGGTCGTGGTATCGACGCAGCACAATGCGCAGAGCCGCAATGGCAAGAAATATACGCCCGGCCTGATCAAGGAGATGATCTCCGACGCCGTAGAGTCCGCGCTCCCGAAAGGATGGATGCCGAAGAAGCCATCCGACTTCCTGGTCAACCCAACCGGCAACTTCGTGATCGGCGGACCTGACGGCGATTGTGGTCTTACCGGCCGCAAGATCATCGTCGACACGTACGGTGGCTACGCGCCCCACGGTGGCGGTGCGTTCTCCGGAAAGGATCCGACCAAGGTTGATCGTTCGGCAGCCTATGCTGCGCGCTATCTTGCCAAGAATGTTGTCGCTGCCGGCGTCGCTGAGCGCTGCACGATCCAGGTCGCCTATGCTATCGGCGTCGCTGACCCGATGTCGATACTGGTCGATACCCATGGCACAGGCAAGGTCGAAGAGAAAAGGCTCGAGAAAATTTTGCCCGAGTTATTCCGGCTCACTCCGACCAACATCCGCCGCACGCTCAAACTCAATCGGCCGATCTACAAGCGCACGGCAGCCTATGGGCATTTCGGTCGCGCGCCTGACAAGGACGGCGGCTTCTCCTGGGAGAGGACGGACCTCGCCCCCGCAATCCGCAGCGCGGTGAGATAGACGCCGTTTCCGTCGCCCCCTCTTCGCACTAAGCT